>MTPE01000213.1 GCA_002011835.1 Desulfarculaceae bacterium JdFR-95
CAGGGCCGCCCTGCCGCCGCTGCGCCATCACCAGGACCACCACACCACCCACCGCCGCCCCACCCCAGGGAAGGCGGCATGGGGCCACTCACCCAACCGGGTTCGCCCGGCATCACCGCCGGGCCAGGCTCTGGAAGTTCTGGCGGAAGTAGTCCACCTGGCTGAGCACCTTGACCACAAACATCCGAGTTTCTTCGTGATCGGGCACGGTGCCCAGNGTGGCCACCTTGGTGGGGCCGGCGTTGTAGGCAGCCAAGGCCAGCACCAGGTCNCCCTTGAAATGGCGCTTGAGCCAGGCCAGGTAACGGATGCCCGCCTCCAGGTTGGCTTCCGGNTCCAGGGGGTCGAGCACCCCCAGTTGGGCCGCGGTCTGAGGCAGGACCTGCATCAGGCCCACGGCGCCCTTGGGGCTGACCGCCCGGGGGTCGAAGCGGCTCTCCACCATGATGAGGGACATGACCAGGGCGGGGTCCAGGCCATGCTGGCGGGCCAGGCGGCGCACCAGCGGCCACCAGCGGCGCTGGCGTTGTTCNAGGGTGAGGTGCTGTTCCGCCGNCGCAGGTGGTGGNGGAGGGGCGTACTGCGGTGCCGGCACGGTGGGGGGCTGGTACTCCACCGGCTGGTAGGCCGGGGGGCTGAGGCACATCGCCCCCAGGGCCGCGGCCGAAGCCAGGGCCACCAGGAAACCGGGCACCAGGATGTAGCGCGTCCGCCACAGGGTCGCGGCCGACATGATGGAATCTCCCTTTTGAGGCTTACTTGGCAAATATGGGGTCGCGCCAGGGGGCTGTCAAGGGTGACTCTTCCCTTTTCCTCTGCACGGGAGAAAAGGGCTTGTGGGGAAAGGGTTTGACAGAGGCGAGCCAGGTGGCTAGCTTGATGCGGAGGCAACCATATCGTCAGAAACCGTAAGGGGGACACGACCATGGATGCCAACCTGGAATTGTACCAGAAGGTGGAAGAGGCAGCAGCCTGGGTGCGCCAGCGCATGCCGGACGGCTTCCGGCCCCGGGTGGGCCTCACCCTGGGTACGGGGCTGTCGGGCCTGGCCGAGCGCATCCAGGAAGAGACCCGTATCCCCTATGCCGACATCCCCGGTTTTCCCCGCAGCACGGTGGAGTCCCACGCTGGCGAGCTGGTCTTGGGCCGGCTCTCTGGCCAGAGGGTGGCGGCCCTGGCGGGACGTTTCCACCTCTACGAGGGCTACAGCCCCCAGCAGGTGACCATGCCAGTGCGCCTGCTGGCCACCCTGGGGGTGGAGATATTCATTTTCTGCAACGCTGCCGGGGGCTTGGACCCCACCATGGAGCCGGGGCGGGTGATGTTGATCCGGGACCACATCAACTTCACCGGCGAAAACCCCCTGATCGGGACCAACGTGGAGGCCTGGGGAGAGCGCTTCCCGGACATGAGCCAAGTGTACGACCCAGAGCTGCTGGCCCGGGCTCGGGCCGCGGCCGAGCGCCTGGGTGTGCCCCTCTACGAGGGCGTCTACGTGGGCCTGAAGGGGCCGTCCATGGAGACACCGGCCGAGACCGCCATGCTGCGGGGCTTCGGCGCCGACGCCGTGGGCATGTCCACGGTCCTGGAGGTTATCGCCGCCNGACACCACGGCCTGCGCATACTGGCCTTCAGCGCCATCAGCAACGTGAACCGGCCCGANGCCATGGAGCCGGCACCCCTGGAGCTGATCATCGAAAACGCCTCCAAGGCCGGTGGCGACCTGGGCCGCATCATCCAGGAAGTGCTGGCTGGGCTGTAGAGGGGGCTTGCTCCCAAGCCGCAGGCTTGGGCATAGTGGAAGGACCAGGCCGCAAGAAACCTCTTTGTGGGCAGGGAGTTCGGGTATGCCGGCGGACCAGGAGAGTCCCGAGGTACTGCAGAAGTTGATCGGGCTGTCGGCCGAGCTGTGCTCCACCCACGACCTGGACTTCCTGTTGGACCGCATCCTGAGCGACGCCCGCCAACTGCTGCGGGCCGAGGCGGGCAGCATCTTCCTGGTGGAGCCCCAGGGCCTGCGCTTCACCTACGTGCAGAACGAGGTGCTGGACGGCCCGGGAGGTGGACGCGACCGTTACGTGGGCTCGGTGTTGCCCCTGGACGAGACCTCCCTGGCCGGCTACTGCGCCCTCAGCGGGCAGACCCTGATGATCGAAGACGTCTACCACCTGCCCCCAGAGGCACCCTACCGCTTCAACCGCAGCTTCGACCAGGCCGCCGGCTACCGCACCCGCTCGATGCTGGTGGTGCCCCTCAAGACCAGCCAGCAGAAGGTGGTGGGCGTGCTGCAGGTGATCAACGCCCGCGACTCCGCCGGCCGGGTGACCAGCTTCACGGAACGGGATCGGATGGTGGTGGAGTTCTTCGCCGACAACGCCGCCATCGCCCTGGAGCGCTCCCAGATGACCCGGGAGCTGATCCTGCGCATGATCCGCATGGCCCAGCTCCGCGACCCCAAGGAGACCGGCGAACACGTCAGCCGGGTGGGAGGATACGCCGCCGCCATCTATGAGGCCTGGGCCGTCCGCCAAGGCATCCCCAGCGATGAAGCCGCCCGCCAGCGCGACCTGATCAAGGTGGCGGCCATGCTGCACGACGTGGGCAAGGTGGCTGTCAGCGACCGTATACTCAAGAAACCCGGCCGCCTNAGCGAGGANGAGTTCGCCGCCCTCAAGCTGCACACCATCGCCGGCGCNCGCCTGTTCCCTTACCTGGCCTCGGAACTGGACCNCTACGCCTGCCAGATCGCCCTCAACCACCACGAACNCTGGGACGGCGGCGGCTACCCCGGACGAGTGGAGGACATCTGGGCCGAGCCCATGCGCTGCGGGCCGGGCAAAAAGGGAGAAGAAATCCCCCTGGCCGCCCGGGTGGTGAGTGTGGCCGACGTCTACGACGCCCTGATCTCCCCCCGCGTGTACAAGGAACCCTGGTCCGAAGACAAGGTCCTGNGTACGATCCGCGAAGAAAGCGGCCGCCACTTCGACCCCGCCATGGTGGAGGCCTTCTTCGAAGCCTACGACCTCATCCGCGGAGTCACCCGGCGCTACCAGCCCAAAGCACCCGAGGAGAGCCCATGATCAAGATCGCACCCTCCATACTCTCGGCCGACTTCGCGCGCCTGGGCGAGGAGGTGGCTGCGGTGGCCGCGGCCGGAGCCGACCTGATCCACCTGGACGTGATGGACGGACACTTCGTGCCCAACCTCACCTTCGGCCCCCCGGTGGTGGCGGCCCTGCGCCCGGTGACCGACTGCCCCTTCGACGTACACCTGATGATCTCCAACCCCGACCGCTACCTGGAGGACTTCGCCGCGGCCGGAGCCGACTACCTCGGCGTCCACGCCGAGGCCTGCCTCCACCTGCACCGCACCCTCAGCCGCATCCGCGAGCTGGGCAAACGGCCGGTGGTGGTGCTCAACCCCCACACTCCTCTGGTCACCATCGAAAACGTCCTGGAGTTGGTGGACATGGTGCTGTTGATGAGCGTCAACCCTGGCTTCGGCGGCCAGCAGTTCATCCCCCAGGCCGTGGACAAGGTGGCCGAGCTGCACGCCCAGATCACCCGCCGCGGCCTGCCCGTGGAAATATGCGTGGACGGGGGCATCAACGAAGACACCATAGGCCCGGTGGCCGCGGCCGGAGCCCGGGTGTTCGTCTCCGGCTCCGGGGTGTTCGGCCACCCCCAGGGCTACCAGGCGGCCATGGAGGCCATGCGCCGCCGCGCCGCCGAATATGTCGACGCCTCGCCTTGAACCTGCCGTGCTGCGCGACCTGCTCTGGTTCCTGACCTGGTTGGCCGCCATCGGCCTCAGCCTGCACTACGGACGGCGGGTGGCTCCCTGGTTCGAAGGCGCCAGCGGC
>MTPE01000496.1 GCA_002011835.1 Desulfarculaceae bacterium JdFR-95
CTCAGTCCTTCTCCTGGGTCACGGTGGTGAAGGCCACCCTGCCCCCCACGCTGTTGACCGTCAGCACCGCCTCGCCCCCGAACAGGCTCCGCGAGCGGTAGGTCCACACCGCGGCCAGGCCGCTCAGCTCTTGCACCTCGTCCGGCTCGCCCAGAAGCTGGCGCACCTGCTCCAGGGTCCAGCCGGGCTTGACCTTGCGGTAGTCCTCCAGGCGGTTGCCGCAGCCCGCAGCCCCCAAGGCGGCCAGCAATAGGGCCACGGCCAAGGCCACGCTCAGGATACGCGTAGTTCTCGCCACGACTTCCCCCCTGTGACCCCGCCTAGTTGTCCCCCAGCACGTACTGGTCGTACTCGCGCTCCAGGTGGAGCTTGTGGCTGGCCTCCTCCTGGGCCAGGCTCTGGAACAGCTCGCGGGTGTCTTCGTCCGCGGCCAGGGCGGCCAGGTCGGTATAGAGGGCGAAGGAGGCCTTCTCCCGCTGCATGGCCACCACCAGGGCGTCCTGGTAGTCCATGTCCGGCCGGGCCTGCACCTCCACCAGGTAGTCGGACAGCTTCAGGTCGGCCACCTCTCCTCCCTTGACCAACTCGCGCCGCCCCTGCTTGACCCCGATCAGCTTCTGGCGGTGGCCAGCCTCCTGCCGGGCCATGCGGCGGAAGAACTCGGCCATGGCCGGGCCGGGGGCCTTCTGGGCCAGCTCCTGATAGAAGCGCTGGGCCTCTTGCTCTTTCTCGATGGCGAAGTCCAGGACCTCGTCCGTGGAGGCGAACTCAGGCATGCGAAACTCCTGCTCCTTGCCGCGGCCCCGTCGAGAGNCCGACAGAGTGACTCCTGCCCCACGCTACAACATCTGGCCGCCGGCTTCAACGGGGCCGCACCAGGGCCGCCGCCGCCAGGTAGGCGGCGCCGGCCAGCACGATGATACAGGCCCCGGCGGGCAGGTCCGGCCCGTAGCTGAGGCCCAGCCCCAGGCTGGTGAACACCGCCGAGAGCACCACCGCCCCGGCCATGATCCCCCCCAGGCGATGCCCCCAGCGCGCCGCTATTCCCGCGGGCAGGGTGAGCAGGGCGATCACCATGACCAGGCCCACCACCGCAGCCAGGATCACCACGGTCAGGGCCACCAGCCCCAGGAGCAACAGGAACCACAACTCCACCTTCAGCCCCCGCAGGCGGGCGAACTCCTCGTCGAAGCACACCATGAGCAACGGATGGTAGAACACCACCACCAGCCCCACCACCACCAGATCCAGACCGGCCATGACCCAGAGCTGCTGCGGGGTGACCATGAGTATGTCGCCGAACAGGTAGGCCATCAGGTCGGTGGCGTAGCCGGGGGTGGCGGCCATGAACATCAGCCCTACCGCCATGCCCACCGCCCACAGGGCGCTGACCACGGTGTCCTCGCGCTCGCGGGCCTTGAGGCTCACCAGACCCATCACCGCCGCGGCCAGCAGCGCCGCCACCACCGCCCCCAACAGGGGATGGGCCCACTGCCACCCCAGCACCACCTGCATCCAGCGCGCCGCCCCCAGGCCGGCCAGCACGCTGTGGGCGATGGCTCCGGCCAGGTAGGAGATGCGCCGCACCACCACCAACGAGCCCACCACGCCGCAGCTCACCGAGGCCAACAGCCCGGCCCACAGGGCGTACTGCAGGAAAGGATAACGCCACAACGCCGACAGGAACTCGCTCACGGCCGGCTCCTCATCCGCAGGCGCAGCCCTCCGGCGGGCCCTGGTGGTCGTGGCGCACCATGCGCACCGGCTGGCCGTACATGGCCTCTATCAGCTCCGGGGTGATCTGGCTGGTGGGGTGGGTCTGTACCCGGCGGTTGACGCAGATCACGTGGTCCACCAGGGGGGAGACGAAACCCAGGTCGTGGGAGACCATGACCATGGTGTGGTGGTGGCGCAGGGTCTCCAGTACGGCGTAGATCTCCAGCTCGCCCGCCGGGTCCACCCCGGCGGTGGGCTCGTCCAGCAGCAGCAGCTCCGGGCCGGTGGCCAGGGCGCGGGCGATCAACACCCGGCGCTGCTGGCCCCCGGAGAGCCGCGAGAAAGGCCGCGCCGCCAGGTGCTCCATCTCCACCCGGGCCAGGGCCTCCAGGGCGGCGCGGCGGTCCTCGGCCCGGGGGCGCAGGCCGCGGCCCGCGCCCAGGCGCCCCATGAGCACCACCTCCAGCACGCTGACGGGAAAGGCCGGGTCCACCTGCAGTGACTGGGGCAGCCAGCCCAACCGCGCGCGCACCTTGTGGGGAGCCCGGCCCAGCACCCGCACCGTACCGCGACTGGGCTCCAACAGCCCGGCCATGAGCTTGAGCAGGGTGGTCTTGCCTCCCCCGTTGGGGCCCACCACCGCGGCGAAGTCGCCCCGGTTCACGGCCAGATCCACCTCGGTGAGTACGGGCTCGCCGTCATAGGCGAAGCTCACCCCCCGCATCTCCACCACCGCCGGTCCGGCCTGGGGACGGGGTACGTGGCTCACGGCCCGGCCTCCCCGCACAGGCCGCGGGCCAGGGCCCGGGCCAGGCGCCGCAGGCCCGCAGGGTAGTCCGCGGCCAAGGGGTCCAGCTCCACCACCCGGCCGCCGACGGCCCGCGCCAGGGCCTGGGCCCCCCGGGCGGGATGCCCCGGCTCGGTGAACACCACCCGCACCTCCTGCTCCTTGGCCAGCTCGATGAGCCGGGCCATGCGCCGGGGGCCGGGCTCCTTGCCCTCGCACTCCAGGGCCACCTGCCGCAGTCCGTAGTCCCGGGCCAGGTAGCCGAAGGCCGGATGCTGCACCAGCATCACCCGCCCCCGGCAGGGAGCCAGCACCCGCCCCAGCTCACGGCCCAGCTCCTCCAGCTCACCGGCCAGGCGGGCCAGGCGGGCCTGGTAACGGGAGGCGTGGTCCGGGTCCAGCCTCTCCAGGGCCCGGGCCAGGTTGGCCGCGATACGCGCGGCCAGGCGCGGGCTGAGCCACAGGTGGGGGTCGGGCTCACCCCGGAGAGTCCGGCGGGGCGCGGTGGTACGCTGCTGGGCGCGCAGGGAGAACGCACCCTTACCCCAGGTGCGGGGCCGCGGGCCTCTCATTTCGTCCCGCGAACGGTACAGACCCGGCACACGCCCCGCCTCCAGGCCGCAGGGCAGGGGTATGCGCCGTATGCCGTGCGAGACGTCGATCACCTCGAGCCGGGGGTTCAACCCTCGCAGGCGAGCGCTCAGGCGGCGCTCGAAGGGCATCTCCAGGCTGAAGTAGGCCCGGGCGCGGGCGAAACGGGACACCTGCCGCGGGGTGGGGGTGAAGCTGTGCGGATCGCGGCCCGGCGGCACCAGCACCCGCACCTCCACCAGATCGCCCCCCACGCCCCGGGCCAGCCAAGCCACCGGCGGAATGCCGACCAGGCACACCAGCCGCGCCGCCGCCGGCCCCGCATACAAACCCACCATCAGGCCCAATAACAGGGCCACGGTCCTGCGCATGACAGCCCTCCCCTCTCAGCCGTGGGCGCCGGAGCCCTGGTCGTGCCGGCACACCAGGTGATAGGCGTGGCACTGGCGGCACTCGGTCAGCTGGTGGTCGCGCGAGAACCCCTCCCAGTGCCGCTTCTGCTCCGGCGTGAGGATGCCCGTGCCCTGACACAAGGGACACACGTTGTCCAACGCCGCCAACACCGCGGCACGAATGAACTCACTGCGGTTGGGGATCACCGCCAGGGCCTGGGCCAGGGAGCGGTCGGCCTTGAAACTGATCACCTCGGGCTTGGTCTTGGGCATGGTCCCTGCCTTTCCCCTGCGATAATACGAAGTATTACCGAGAGACAAGGCCCTGTCAAGGCAAGGAAACGGCCCCCTCGGCCCGCACGGGTCAAG
>MTPE01000495.1 GCA_002011835.1 Desulfarculaceae bacterium JdFR-95
CCCCCCACGTTGGGTCACGGTTGGCGGGATGTCTGCCGGCCTGCCTCACACCTGGTACTGTTCGGGCCGGTAGTGCTCCAGGTTCATGCGTACCCAGGCGATGGTCTGGGTGAGCCCCTGGTCCAGGGAGTGGCGGGGCTGCCAGCCGCAGAGCTCGCGGGCCAGGCGGTTGTCGCTGACCAGGCGCATCACCTCGCTGGCGGGGGGGCGCAGGCGCTGGGGGTCCTGGCGGATGGGCAGCTCCGGCCGGCCCACCAGCTCCAGGATACGCCGGGCCACCTCGCCCACGGACCAGCCCTGTCCGGTGCCCAGGTTGACCACCCGTCCCACCGCCCGGTCGCACAGGCCCACCTGCACCATGCCCTCCACGGTGTCGGCCACGTAGGTGAGGTCGCGCACCGGCTCCAAGGAGCCCAGGCGCACCTCGGGGCGGGTGAGGGCCTGGCTGATGACGGTGGGTATGAAGGCGCGGGCGGACTGACGTGGTCCGAAGGTGTTGAAGGGCCGCACGATGACCACGGGCAGCTCGAAGCTGAGGTGGAAGGCCTCGGCCATCTTGTCGGCGGCGATCTTGGAGGCGGCGTAGGGGGACTGGGCCTGCAGGGGGTGTTGTTCGTCGATGGGCACGCGCTGGGCGGTGCCGTAGGTCTCGCTGGTGGAGGTGTGCACCAGGCGTTCCACGCCCTCCTCCCGGCAGGCCTGCAGGAGGTTCAAGGTGCCGCCGGCGTTGACCGCCAGGTAGTCGGCCGGGGCGTGGTAGCTGAAGGGGATGCCGATGAGGGCGGCCAGGTGGAAGACGTGGCTGCAGCCGGCCACGGCCCGGCGCACGAAGAAGGGGTCGCGCACGTCGCCGGCCACCACCTCCACCTGCTCCAGGACCTGGGCCGGCAGCCGCTCCAGCATGCCCCAGTCGCCGCGTCCGTTGTACTTGACGAAGGCGCGCACCCGCGCCCCCAGGCCCACCAGGTGCTCCACCAGGTGGGAGCCGATGAACCCCCCCGCGCCGGTGACCAGGACCCTCTTGCCCTCAAGCATGTCTCTTCCCCCCTACCACCTCTCCGGCAGCGCCGCCCCGGTGCCTGAGGTCTGCGCAGCCCAAGGGGGGCAAGGCACGCCAAGCGCGCCAGGTCAACCCCAGGCCCACCACCTCGGCCGCCAACATCAGTGCTAGCTGCAAGGGTTCATGATGATACTGCCAGCGCCAGAAATCTCTCAGGCCGGAGAAGCCCTGCAACCCGGTGTCGAAACCTCCTCCCCACCAGGGCCACAGCAGGGTGGCGGGATAGCGCCACATGCGGTCCAGGACCAGGTGGCCGGGGGTGGCCAGGGCCCAGGGCCACAGGCCGCGCAGCCAAGCCCAGCACAACAGGCACCAGGCCAGGCTGAACAGCAGGGAGTGGGCCCAGAGGCGGCCGGAGGGCAGTGGACCCCACCCGGCCCAGAAGGCGAGCTTGTCGATCAGGTCGGGCAGCAGGGCACACACGGTCNCCGCCGCGGCGGCGGGCCAACCGCGGCCGCGGCTTCCTCCCCAGCGCTGGGCGACATACAGGGAGGGACCGATGTGGCCCAAGAGGAGGGACCGATGTGGCCCAAGAAGATCACGCCCCCCTCACATCCGTCCCTGGCCGACCAGGAAGCTCTGGTAGGTCATGGTCAGGCCCTGGCGCAGGTCGATCTGGGGCCGGAAGCCCAGGGCCTCCAGCCGCGAGCAGTCCAAAAGTTTGCGCGGGGTGCCGTCGGGCTTGGAGCGGTCCCACTCCAGGCGGCCGGGGAAGCCCACCACCTCCCGGATCATTTCGGCCAGCTCGCGGATGCTCACCTCCTGGCCCGAGCCCACGTTGATGGGCAGGTCGTCTTCGTAGCGCTCCATGATGAGCAAGGCGGCGCGGGCCAGGTCGTCCACGTGCATCAGCTCCCGCCGGGGGGTGCCGCTGCCCCACACCACCACCTTGTCGTCGCCGCGCAGCTTGGCCTCGTGGAAGCGGCGGATCAGGGCCGGCACCACGTGGGAGTCCTCGGGGTGATAGTTGTCGCCCGGCCCGTAGAGGTTGGTGGGCATGCAGGACACGAAGCGGGTGCCCCACTGGCGGTTGTAGGCCTGACACATGATCACGCCTGCGATCTTGGCCACGGCGTAGGGCTTGTTGGTCTCCTCCAGGGGCCCGCTCAGCAGGTACTCCTCCTTGATGGGCTGGGGAGCCTCTCGGGGATAGATGCAGGAGCTGCCCATGAACAGGAGCTTGTCCACCCCGCTGATACGTGCGGCCTCGATCACGTTGGTCTGGATCATCAGGTTGTTGCGGATGAACTCGCCGGGATAGGTGGCGTTGGCCCAGATGCCGCCCACCTTGGCCGCGGCCAGGAACACATAGCGGGGGCGCTCCTCCTGGAAGAAGCGGAGGGTGGCGGCCTGGTCCATCAGGTCCAGCTCCTGGGAGGTGGGAGCCAGGACATGAGTGTAGCCCTCGGCCTGCAGGCGGCGCACGATGGCCGAGCCCACCATGCCTCGCCCTCCGGCCACGAATATCTTGGCGTCCTTTTCCACGGCCTAAATCCTCCCCTGGGATGCCGTCTCTGTTATATCACGTCCCGCACCCTTTGGCGGCCCCCCTCTCTTGGCCTGCGCCCGGCCAGGACCGCCACCCCCCGGCCCAGGACAAGGGCCATGAAGGGCACCGCCCCCAACAGCAGCCGGGGATCGATGCCCAAACCCAGCAGGGGCCAGGCCGGGCCGGTGGTCAGGGCGATCATCAGCGGCGGCATCCAGCGCCGNCCCCAGGCCGCGGCCAGCCAGCCCCACAAGTAGAGCAGGTAGGGCANCAGCCAGAGGTGGTAGGGCAGCGACTGCCGGGCGAAGAAGGAGTCCAAGGCCACCGGGCCCCACAGGGCGGCGAACATACCCCGCAGGCCGCGCAGGGCCAGCTCCCCCAGGCCCCAGCGGCGGAAGATGCTCCAGAAGCCCTCTGGCGCACCCAGGGCGGGGTCACAATGCTGGGCGATCCAGGCCGCGTGGTGGTTGACCGCATACAGGGGGTCGCCGGTGGTCCGCCAGCAGAACCAGAGATAGGGCCCCACCAGGACCGACACCAGCAGCATCACCACCGCCCAGCGCCACCACCAGCCCCGCCCCGGCCGCCAGGCCAAGGCCGCCGCCGCGCCCAACACCACCACCCCCAAGGCGCTCAGCCGCACCAAGCACACCAGTCCCCCCATAAGCCCCATGCCGGCCAAGCGCACCGCTCCCCCCAGGCGGGGGGCGAAGGCAAAGGCGGTGAAGGCCACCAGGAAGAGCAGGTAGTAGGGGTCGCGGCCGCCGGCCACGTCGTACACCGAGACGAAGGGGGACAAGGCCAGAAACATGGCCGCGGCCAGGGCCCCGGCCTCTCCCAGATGAGCCCGGCCCAACCCCAGCAGCAACAGCACCGTGACCAGCGAGGCCAGCGCCGTACCCAGGCGCTGGCCCTGCTCCGGCGTGAGCCCGAAGGCGGCGCCCAACTCCCGGCCCGCCCGGGTGAGCCACACCACCGCGGGCTCGCGCGAGGGGACGAAGGGCTTGGTCAGGTTCACCTCACCGGCCAGGCGGGCGTAGAGCTGCATGTCGGGCATCAGGGGCTGGTCCCACTGCTGGCTCAGGCGCCAGGCCCGCATCCCCGCCGCGGCGGCCAGCACCAGAAGCACCACCAGCCACAGGCGGCCGCGGCGCCGCCTGGTGCCTTTCAGACTCAGTTCAGCCACTGCGGGCCTCCCCCACCAGGCGGGCGAAGGTCTCCTCCCAGCGGCCCAGGACCGCCTCCAGGCCGTAGCGGCGGACCACCTTCCGCGCCCGCCGGCCCAGCCGGCGCCGGGCGCGGGGG
>MTPE01000359.1 GCA_002011835.1 Desulfarculaceae bacterium JdFR-95
GCTGGGGGGTGAACTGATCGTTCAGATAGGCCAGGGCGCGGCCCGCGTGCACCAGGCCCCAGCCGTACACCTCGTCCTGGCCGGGATCGCCCAGGTCCACCGCGGTGTCGATGATCACCTGCTTGAGCCAGTCCACCCGGGCCGAGCCGTTGGGGATGGCCAGGCCCAGTTCCTGCGCCTCGGCCAGGATCAGGGCCGCCACTCCCGTCACGTGGGGGGTGGCCATGGAGGTGCCCTGCAGGAAGCGGAACACCCCATCCGGCATCTGCTGCACGATGCCGTCGGCATAGCCGTCGTGGTTCTGGTCCACGGTGAGGTCTCCTCCTGGGGCCACCACCATGTCCCAGTCGTAGTTGGAGTAGTAGCTCAGGGTCAGGTCGTAACGCACCGCCCCCACCGCCAGGCACCAGGAATAGGCCGCGGGATAGTCCAGGGAGGCCCGGCTGGAGTTGCCCGCCGCCGCCACCACCAGCACCCCGGCCTGATAGGCGCGCAAGGTGGCCTCGCGCACCAGGGGGGCGTCGCCGCCTCCGCCGGAGATGTTGATGATGTCCGCCCCGCAGGCCACGGCCCAGTCGATGGCCGCGGCCAGGTCCTCGTCCGTGGCCACGCCCTCGGCGTTGAAGGCCTGGATGGGCAGGATGGTCACCCCGAAGGCGCTGCCCGCCACGCCGTAGTCGTTGTCCGTGGACTGGGCCACGGTGCCGGTGACGTGGGTGCCGTGACCGTGGGCGTCGTCGGGATAGGGGTCGTCGTAGGCGAAGTCGTAGGCGTGCTCGCGGTCGAAGATGGTCTGGGCCAGGTCCTTGATCAGCTTGTACTGATCGTGGTCGGCATAGGCCACCCCGGTGTCGATCACCGCCACCTTGACGCTGGGCTCACCCCCCCGGTTGTAGTCCCAGGCCTGGGGCAGCCCCACCGCCTCGAAGTTCCACTGCTTGTCGAAGTGGGGATCGTTGGGGGTGTAGGCCCAGCCCGCCACCGCCCCGAACGTCACCGCCCCGGCCAGGCACAGGGCCAATGCCATGAGTAGCTTTTGCACGCCGCCTCCTAAACTACCGACCACCCTTCAAGTAGAGCGCAGGGGCAAGCACCCTGTCAAGCTGGCTCTGGCGGCTCAGCGTCGTTCCAGGCGCAACAAGCGTACGCGACCACTCACCAAGTCGGGCACCACCACCAGCCAGGCCGAGCCCTGGGCCACCAAGGCGAAGTCTGCCGGCCCCCGGAAGCCCCCGGCCAGTAGGCGGGGGCGGCCCCGGCCCTCCCAGGCATACAGACCGCCGCCAGACCAGTTGGTGTAGAGCAAGGTGCCGTCGGGCAACTGGGCCAAGCCATCCAGACTGCCCAGGGGCGGGCTGAGGGGCTGCAGCTCTCCTGCCCGGTAACGGTACAGACGCCCCTTGCGCCGGCGGGGAAAGGAGGCGATGAGCAACTCCCCCTGCTGCGTGACCCACAGGCCGTTGGGAGCCAGCCCCGGCTGATGAAGCAGGCGCTCCACCTGGGGCGTGGCATGCAGGAAGTCGGCCGGACGCAGCCGGTAGACCGTGTCGTTGCCCGTGTCGCTGACCAACAGCGCCCCGCCAGCCTCCACCACGTCGTTGGCGAACACCGCTCCAGGCAGGACCAGACGCNGACCCTGACGCGTGGCCAGGTCGAACACCCACACCGCGTCGATGTCGGTCACCCACAGCCGCTCGCCGCGGACCCACACCCCCTTGGGCTTGTGCAGACGCTGGCCCGCCTCGGGCAGGAAGCGCTCGCGCAGAAGACCACCTTTGGCGTCCAACTGGGAGACATAGCCGGCGCCGTCCTTGCGCGTCGGAAACAGCCCGGAGCCGAAGTTGCTGGCGTACAACCGCCGCCGGGCCGCGTCCCAGGCCAGCGACTCGGGATGCCCACCCAGATATGCACCCCGGTCCTGGACCACCTGCCAGCCCGCCTGGACCGGTCCAGACCAGGCCAGCACCACCAAGAGCAAAAAGGTCCATGCTCGCATTTGACCGCCTCCCCCTGGCTGCATTACTCTATGTCTGAAGATAATCCCCAAACTGCCCCTTTGCATCCAGACCAGGTGGCCCGCCCCCATGTTCAGGGTCAAGAAGAGTAGCATGTTCTTTCTGCGGCGCACGGCGCTCTTTCGCCAGGGACCGCAAGGGGAGTATCTGCTGTTCAAGAAGTCCGGGATCACGCTGGGGGAGATGGGCCTGGGGCCAGACGACCTGCCCCCGGTGCTCCTGGTACGCTCGCAGGACAAACTCCTGGCCCTGCAAGAGATACAGGAGGGGCTCAACCAGCGCCTGAAGGAGCACATGGCCCGCGGCGAGCTGCGCCAGGTCAAGGACACCATGGTGACCCTGATGGAGGAGACCCTCTCCGAGCCCCGCTCCGGGGTGCTGGAGGGGGTGCGGGACATGGTGGACAGCCTGATCCACCAATATGCCGCCCAGACCGAGGTGCTCCGCACCCTGGCCTTCATGTCCTTCACCGACTATACCACCGCCCTCCACTCGGTGAACGTGATGGCCCTCACCCTGGGCTACTGCCTGTACCACGGCCTGGCCCTGGCCCGCACCCAAACNCTGGGCCTGGCCGCCTTGTTGCACGACGTGGGCAAGACCCAGGTGCCCCGCGAGTTGCTCACCGCCCCCCGCCGCCTGAGCGAAGAGGAGTTCCAGAAACTGCGTGCCCACACCACCAAGGGCTACCGCATCCTGAAAGAAACCCGCTTCTCCGACCCGACGGTCGCCTTGGTGGCCCTGCAGCACCACGAACGCCTGGACGGCTCCGGCTACCCCCGCGGCATCACCAGCATACCCTTCCCCAGCCGCCTGGTGGGCCTGATAGACTGCTTCGAGGCCATCACCGCCGACGAGCGACCCTACCGCCAAGCCGCCGACCCCTTCTCCGCCCTGAGCCTGATAAAGAAGGAAGTGGGCGAAGGCAAACTGGACGGACGCCTGTTCGAATCCTTCGTCAAGACCCTGGGCTGAGTTGCCCCCCGCCTTGTTCCGACGACCCTCGGGCTATTCTGTGGTATAGTTGAAGAAGTTAGGCTTTTTCGTGCCGGAAACTTAAGGAGGGCAAAGATGCGGTTATTGATGGTCCTGCTCGCGGGTCTGGCCTTGTTGGCGGCCGTCCCTGCCGGAGCTTCGACCATCACCTTTGCAGGTGCACCCTATAGCTCCTGGCACCCCGGCCCCCACAGCTATACCACCACCTTCGACGGCATCGGGCTCACCATCAGCGCCTGGAACACCCGGGGGCACTGGCGCCGCCTGGGCTACAAGGACGAGACCCACCAGGGCGTGCGTGCCGTGGGTATCGGTGTGCATGGCGGACATGCCGGGGGCGAAATCGGCCGTGGCGAAGAGCTGCGCTTTACCTTCGACCAGCCGGTGCTGCTCACCTCCTTCACCACCAACTTCCAGTATTGGGAATACACCAACCGCCCGCCTCATACCCGCTTCTTCGAGGGAGGCAAGTATCGCCTGTTCGACGGTGTCTCCTGGGGCTCCTGGGTGGACTTCAGCCAGACCGACTACCTGCAGACCTACCCCAATCCCTTCACCCCAGGGCAGGTGACCGTGGCCTTTGGTTCGGGGGTGCAGGTGTGGGGCCTGGCTATCCGCGCATCTGGCCTGCGCGATCACGACTTCACCGTGCATAGCCTCAGCGCCCAGGCGGCCAATGCCGTGCCCGAGCCGGGCACTCTCTTGCTCATGGCCGGACCCCTGCTGGGACTGGTGGCCTGGCGCCGCCGCCGAACCGAAGCCTAGGTGGAGCAGCCTCTGTCCTGAAGCGTTGGCGGGGTGTGGCTCCCAAGACGGGGATGGAGTCCTTACCTTAC
>MTPE01000383.1 GCA_002011835.1 Desulfarculaceae bacterium JdFR-95
AGCCCGCCGCGCTCCACCGCGAACACCGGGATGCCGTGGGCGGCCAGGCGCGCGCGCAAGGACTCCACCTCTGCGAGAGACACCCGCCGGCCCAGGGTCACCACCGGCTCATGTTGGCAGAGGATCAGGGCCGGTGCGGCTCCCTCCCGCACTTCGCGGGCCAGGCGGCGCATCAGCTCCAGGCCGCGGGCATAGGGCAGGTGCTCGAAGGAATAGAGCCTAAGGGTGGGCGGCATGGCCGGTGTCTCCTCCCCGCGCGTGGCGATAGAGCTCTCCGGCGCGGAAGGAGCTGCGCACGTAGGGAGCACTGGCCACGGCCCGGAAGCCGCGGGCCCGGGCCTCGGCCTCCAACTCCGCGAACTCCTCCGGGGAGAGGTAGCGCACCACCGGGTGGTGCCGCGGCGAGGGGGCCAGGTACTGCCCCAGGGTGAGGGTGGTGCATCCGGCCGCGCGCAGATCGTCCAGCACGGCCAGGACCTCGTCCTGCTCCTCGCCCAGGCCCAGCATGAGTCCGCTCTTGACCACCGGGCGGGCGGGATGGGCCGCGGCCCGGGCCAGCAGGGCCAGGGAGCGGCGGTAGTCGGCCTGGGGGCGCACCGTGGGATACAGGCGGGGCACGGTCTCCAGGTTGTGGGCCAACACCTCCGGCCGGGCGGCCAGCACAGTATTCAGGGCCTGGGGGTCTCCGTCCAGGTCGGAGATCAACAGCTCCACCCCCACCCCGGGGCAGCGGCGGCGTATCTCGGCCACCGTGGCCGCCACCTGCTCCGCCCCGCCGTCGGGCAGATCGTCGCGGGAGACCATGGTGAGTACACAGAAGGCCAGTCCCAGCCGGGCCACGGCCCGGGCCACGCGCCGGGGCTCGGCCGGGTCGGGGGGGCGGGGGGCGTGATGCCGCACCGCGCAGAAGGTGCAGGCCCGGGTGCAATGCGGCCCCAGGAGCAGGAAGGTGGCGGTGCCCCGACCATAGCAGTCGGGCCGGTTGGGACAGGCCGCCTCCTGACAGACCGTGGCCAGCCCGTCCAGGGCCGCACGTACCGCCGGAGCCCGACCCGCCGGAGGCAGGCGCCGCCGCAGCCAGGAGGGCTTGCCCGCCTGGTGCGTGGTGGAGGATGCCTGGGGTGTCTCTCGCCTGGGGGCCACCTTTGCCCTCGTCTTCGCCTGCCTCTGACGGCCGTCCGCCGCCGGGCTAGAAGTCTTGGCTCTCGTCCGCTTCCTCTGGTTCGGGCAGTAGTTGGGGCGAGGTCTCTTGCCCAGCGGGCCGCTCTGGCCTCATGCCCTGGTCTCGACCGGCGGCGGCACCATCGACGAGCCGGCTGAGTTCCACCACCACCTGGGCCAGGGTCTCGGCCTGGGCCTTGAGTTGGCCGGCGGCCACGGCCAGCTCCTCGTTGTCCGGTGCCAGCTTCTGGGTGATCTTGTCCAGGCTCACCGCCTCCTGGCTGAGNAGGCGGATGACCTCGGCCAGGTCCTTGCTGGCCTGGGTGATGGCNTNNGTCTTCTCGCCCATCACCGTGGCCGACTCCACGATGCCCTCGAAGTCGTCGCTGAGCTGTTGCAGGGCGCGGCTGCTGGCGCGGACCCGCTCGGCCATGCCCTCCAACAGTTCCTGGGTGTTCTTGGAGGCCTCGGCGGCCCGGATGGCCAGGTTGCGCACCTCGTCGGCCACCACGGCGAAGCCCGCTCCGGCCTCGCCCGCCCGCGCCGCCTCCACCGCGGCGTTCAAGGCCAACAAGTTGGTCTGGAAGGCCACCTCGTCGATGTTCTTGATCACTTGGCCGATGCGGTCGGCGTCGCCCTCCACCTGGCGCATACCCTTGATGAGCTGGGTGAGGGCCTTGAGGGTACGAGTAGACTTCTGGATATTCAGGTCCATCAGCTCGCCGGCGCCATTGGTCAGCTCGGAGGTCACCCGGCTGGTCTCGGCCGCTTTCTCCAACTGCTCGGTCACCTCGCCCAGGGAGGTGGCCTGCTGGGCGGCGCCTTGGGCCAGGTGCTCACTCAAGGAGGCGGTCTCGCTGCTGGCGGTGGCGACCTGCTCCGCGCCCTCGGCCAGCACGTTCTGGATGCGGCGCAGGGGCCGCACCACCAGGCGCGAGATGAGCAGGAACAGGATGCCGATGGTGATGATCCCGCCGGCCGCGCCCATGGCCACGCTGCGCCAGGTGAGGTAGCTCAGGGCCCGGCGATTCTCCTCCACGTCCACCCGCACCATCACCCCGCCCAACACCTTCTCGGTCCAGCCGTGGCAGTGGTAGCAGCGCTTGTCGTTGTTCATGGGCCGCAGCACGCTCAGGTAGTGCCGCTCGCCCAACACTTCGTCGTAGGCGGTCTGGGCGCCCTTCTGGGCCAAGAGCAAGTCTATACCCTTGCGCAACTCCTCCGAGCCCACCAGGGTGTCCAGAGGCTTGGCCGCCTTGGCCCGCTCCGAGGCGTAGGTCACCTTCTTGTCGAAGCCGAAGATGAATACCTCCACCCCCTTGAGGTTCTTCTTGAAGTCCTCCATCTGTTGCCAGATGGTCTGGCTGTCACCCACGGTCATGGGCGCCAACAGGGCATTGTAAACCGCATCCGCCAACAGGTGGGCGGTGTATTCCACGTCCCGGCGGGAGCAATCGCGCAGGTCGCGCACGGCAAAGGCGATGAGCAGACCGCAGAAGATCACGAACAAGCCCGCCAGGCTGACTATCACTTTGAACTGCAGACCCCGATTTCGCAACGCCATCAGTGACCCCCTCCATAGATGAGCGGCCGGAAGCGAAAGGCCCCCACCCGCTCCTTGTTGTGGCAGCCCATGCAGTCGGCGATCTCCAGCGTGGCCTTGATGTCTTCGGGGTCTTGGCTCTCCACGTGTTTGCTGCCCGGACCGTGGCAGGCCTCACAACCTACGTCTTTCTGGTGCGGAGTCTCCTTCAGGGAAACGAACCCGCCGGGCTTGCCATAACCGGTGGTGTGACAGCGATAGCAGGTCTTGAGCTCCTCGGGCTTGAGCTTGGGCGCCATCATGGCCACACTCTTCCATGAATGGGCCTTTTTGGCGTATTTCTTGTAACTTGCATATTGTTCTTCGTGGCACTCCTTGCACGCCTGGCTGCCCACGTAGCGGGCCTCCTGGCCAGCGCGAGCAGGCCAGGAGACCGCAGCAAGCCAGACGCACAGGAGGCCAAGCGCCAAACGCCAGCATACGCGGGGCCGGCCGGCCTTCATGACCTCCCCTCCCTTGCTGATATTTTTGTGTTACAAGATGCTGATCAGGACAAGCACGGCGCGCCGTACCTGCCTCCCCCACTCGGCCCCCTACGATACGCGGCGAGCCGAGGTCAGCGCAACTCTCATCCCCTCTCTGCCGGACGGATATGCGTGGGGATTACACGAGTTACACAAATCCCCCCTCGGCACCCACAGGTGCCGTCCTGGCCCGTCTCACGAGGCCGCAGCGCCTCAAGAGGCCGGCTGCAGAGAGAAGATCTCGTCCAGTTGGACCCGCTTGAAGTCCTGGTAGATGTCGGGGGGGATGTTGACTATGCTGATCTGGCCGTCGTGCGAGGCCACCGCCTTGTAGAACAGGAGCAACTTACCCACTCCAGCGCTGCCGCAATAGGTCACTTGGCTGAAGTCCAGGATCACGGTATCCAGCGCAGCGGTGTCCAAATGCTGGAGATGCCCCTTGAACTTCTCGGCACCCTCCTCATCAATCCGGCCCGACACCGTGACCTGCACGGTGCCCCCTGAAATATCCACCTTACACTCCATGACATCCCCTCCAAGCTGGTGGAGACCGCCCCCCACCGCGGCGCTCCACCACCCCCTCACTCTGGACCAT
>MTPE01000165.1 GCA_002011835.1 Desulfarculaceae bacterium JdFR-95
CGGCCCGCGGGGGCGGGGGCGCCAAACCATGTCCCCAGACCGACCCACGCCGGCCAAAACGATGGAAGGCGCCCAGGGTAGAGACTCTCCCCTGCTTGCGCGCGGCAGGCGGGCGTGATAACCAAGGATGCGGTTGGATTCTTTCGGGGAGGCGAGCGGTGGCCGACGTCCTGCAAAGTGCGCGCGAGGTATTGACCATCGAGGCCGAGGGCATCCTGCGGCTGCGCTCGCGTCTGGGGCCCTCCTTCGAGCAGGCGGTGCGCATGATCCTGGAGTCTCCGGGCAAGGTGATCACCACCGGCATCGGCAAGAGCGGGATCGTGGCGCGCAAGGTGATGGCCACCCTCAACTCCACCGGCACCACCGCCATCTTCCTGCACCCGGTGGAGGCCCTGCACGGCGACCTGGGCATGGTGGCCGCGGGGGACGTGGTGTTGGCCATCAGCCACAGCGGCGAGACCGGCGAGCTGGTGGACCTGGTGCCGGTGCTCAAGGAGCGGGGGGCCAAGGTGGTGGCCTTCACCGGGGGGCTCAAGTCGGCCCTGGCGCGGGTCTCGGACGTGGTGGTGGACTGCGGGGTGGAGCGCGAGGCCTGTCCCCTGGGCCTGGCCCCCACGGCCAGCACCACCGCGGCCCTGGCCATGGGCGACGCCCTGGCCGTGGTGCTGATCCTCAAGCGGCGCTTCAACGCCGAGGACTTCCGCCGCACCCATCCCGGGGGCCACCTGGGCCAGCATCTCTCCTTGCGGGTGGAGGAGGTGATGATCACGGGCAAGGGGGTGCCCGTGGTCTCGCCGCGGGCCAGCGCGGCCCACGCGGTGAAGGTGATCGACCGGGGGGACCTGGGCACGGTGCTCATCGTGGAGCGGGGGCGGTTGGTGGGCATCTACACCGACGGCGACGTACGGCGTACGGTGCTCAAGGGCATAGACCTGAAGGCCACCCCGGTGAGCAAGGTGATGACGCGGCGGCCCCTGACCGTCTCTCCCCACGCCACCGCGGCCCAGGCCCTACACCTGATGGAGGACAAGCTGATCACGGCCCTGCCGGTGGTGGACCCCCAGAGGCGGGTGCTGGGCATCGTGCATCTGCACGACCTGTTGGGCCGCGGCCGGGTGAGCTTCACCGCCCTGGCCCACCACTAGCGGGTACGAAAAGTATCGCTGCCTTGTGCGGCCCATATCCGGCCAGGGCCAACCGGCCGTCTTCGCTGTCCCCTCACTGACGCGACCAAGCCGCTGGCGGCAGGCGCACTCCGGAAAAAGCCTTCGCCCCAGAGCAAACCGAGGCATCCCCCACATGAGGGAAAGCCAAGGGTCGCCTTTTCCGCGCAGGCGGCGGGGTTACCCATCGGCCTTAGCTGGTGGCGTAGCTGTGCAGGCCGGACAACAGCAGGTTCACCCCGAAGTAAGTGAACAGCACGCAGGCGAAACCCACCAGGGAGAACTTGGCCAGGCGGGCGCCATGCCAGCCGCGCATGAAGCGGGCATGCAGCATGGCCGCATACACCAGCCAGGTGATCAGGGACCAGGTCTCCTTGGGGTCCCAGGACCAGTAGGTGCCCCAGGCGCTGTTGGCCCAGATGGAGCCGGTGACGATGCCGGCGGTGAGCAGGATGAAGCCNACCACCACGGTCTGGTANTTGAGGTCGTCCAGCAGGCGGGCGCGGGGACTGTCGGGATCGCGCTGCTGGCCGGTGACCAGGTACATGATGGCCACNGCNCAGGACACCCCGAAGGCGGCGTAGCCCAAGAAACAGGTGATCACGTGGGCGATGAGCCAGTTGGACTTGAGCGCCGGCAACAGGGGCTTGATGGCCGGGTCCAGCTTCATGGCATACAGCATGGCCAAGAAGGCCAGGGGCAGGGCGAAGGTCCCCAGGGCCTTGAGCTTGGTGATGGCCTCAATGATCAGGTAGATCAACACCAGGGTCCAGCCGAAGAAGACCAGGGACTCGAACAGATTGGAGAAGGGGGCGTGGCCGATGCCCATCTCGTAAGAGCCCACCCAGCGCAGGACGATGCTGGCGGTGTGCGCTCCCAGACTGAGCCAAGCCACCACCGTGGCCAGGGTGCCGAACAGGTTGCGTTTCAGCACCCAGTGGCAGAGGTAGAGCACGCTGGCGGCCAGGTAGGCGAAGGTAATGGGCGGAAGCATGGCATTGGAGATGGCTTCCACGGCTCATGGCCTCCCTTGTCTAGGTCTCACGGCTCTTGTCCGGCACCTTGTGCGTCAAAACCGAGGTGCCGGCGGGACGCTCTCCAAGGCTTCAGGCGCGGACGGAAACAGAGACAACCCTACCGCCAATGAACCCCGGTGTCACGTTCAACCCTGGGCCGGGGCCTGCTTCAGCTCCGCGGCCAGGCGCTCCAACAGCCGCGCCAGCACTCCCCGGTTCTTGTTGGTGCCCCCCGCGATCTCCACCCGCAGGCGGCCCTTGTCGGTGGAACGCAGACGCACCCACACCTTCTGATGCGAGAAATAGAAGGTGAGGATGAAACCCAACACCATCAGGGTGCAGCCCACCCAGATGAACCACACCCCAGGGTCATACTTGACCTGCAGCCCGCTGTAGGGCACCACCTCGGCCTTGACGATCTCGAACTTCACCGGGCCGCGCACCGGCATGCGGGCCCCGGTCTTGAAGGCGGTGAGCACCATGGGCCGGGCCTCCTTGGACTCCTGGTAGGCCACCCGCGCCAAGGGGCCGGAGTACATGCGACCCATGTGTACCTCGTCCCTGTAGTCCATGATACCAGCGCGTCCGCCGCCGGGCAGATCTCGCCAGTGGTGAGGCACCAGCTCCACCTGCTGGGTCTTGCCCTTTCGGGTGAAGGAGAACTCCACCGAACGCACCCGCTGGCCGTAGGAGGACTGGTAGAAGTCGATGCCCTCGAACTCCGCCGGGTGGTTCACCAACAGCACCGCCTTCTTCACCTCCTGGTCTCCCTTGAGGAAGGTGATGTCCGAGCGGTACTCCGAGGGCATGCGGCTGCCGGGATAGTAGGTGACGGTGAACTTGTCCAGACGCACGGCAAAGCCCAGACGGCGGTGTCCCCCGCCGTCCAGCTCGATGGTCTCGGACACCGCGCCCTGGTCCAGGGTGAGGTAGCCGCTGAAGCCGAAGAAGTTGCCCACCATGGCCCCGGCGAAGATGATCAACACCGAGGCATGCACCAGATACACCGCCAGGCGCGACCACGCCCCCTTCTGGGCAAAAAAGACCACGCCCTCGTCGGTCTCGGCCCGGTGTACCGCCCCCACCCGCCGCCGCAACAGCTCCTCCACCCGCCCCAGCCACTGCTCCTGGCCCCCAGCCAGGGTGAAACTGTGCTCGGGCCGGCGCATGCGCGCCACCTCCTGGGCCGGGTCCCGGCGCATGGCCTTGAGCGAGACCGGCAGACGGTTCAAGGAGCAGATCACCAAATTGGCCGCCAACATGCCCAGAATCACCAGGAACCAAGGGGCGTGATAGGCGTCGTTGAGGCGCAGGGCCAGGATCAGCTGGCCCCAGAAAGAACCGAACTCCCGCAGATACACCTCGGCCGGCTCCTTCTGAGGGAGCAGGGTGCCCACGATGGACACCGCGGCCAAGATGAGCAGGAGGGTGAAGGAGAGCTTGACCGAGGCGAACAGGTTCCAGATGCGGTCACCGAAGGATTCTCTGGTTTGGTCCTGGCTTTGACGAGAGGTGCTCACCGGTGCTCCACAGCTCGAAGGGGAAGGCGGGCTTGGCGTCCAATTCCTACCAGTGATGAGGTCAAATGCTACCAGAAGGACGGCAAGGCGGCAAGGGTGGGGAAACGGCCGGCCC
>MTPE01000388.1 GCA_002011835.1 Desulfarculaceae bacterium JdFR-95
GCCCCTTGACACCGGGGCGGGGGCGGGGGGCCCAGACAGGAACAGAAAAAGGAGAGCCTTCCGGCCCTCCTTTCCGTGACTTCGGTTTGTTGCCGTGTCTAGCGCTTGGAGTATTGGAAGCGCTTGCGGGCGCCGGGCTGGCCGTACTTCTTGCGTTCCTTCTTGCGCGCGTCGCGGGTGAGGAAGCCGGCCTTCTTGAGGATGGGTCGAAACTCGGGGTTGTACTCCAGCAGGGCACGGGCGATGCCGTGGCGGATGGCGCCGGCCTGTCCGCTGGTGCCGCCGCCGCGCACGGTGACCAGGATGTCGAACTGGCCCAGGGTCTCGGTGATCACCAGGGGTTGGCGCAGGAGCATGGTGTCGGTCTCGCGGGAGAAGTATTCGTCCACCGGGCGGCGGTTGACCGTGATCTTGCCGCTGCCGCCGGGGATGAGCCAGCAGCGGGCCACCGAGGTCTTCCTCTTGCCGGTTGCGTAGTAGCGGGTCTCGGCCATGGCAATCACCTGTTGGAAGCGTCGAAGGTAAGCGGCTGGGGTTTCTGGGCCTGGTGGGGGTGGTCGGGTCCGGGGTAGACCTTGAGCTTCTTGAGCAGCTTGCGGCCCAGGCGGTTCTTGGGCAGCATGCCCTTGACCGCGCGGCGGATGACCTCCTCGGGCTTGGTGGCCAGCAGCTTGCGGGCCACCACCCCCTTGATGCCGCCGGGGTATCCGCTGTGGCGCCAGTACATCTTCTGGTCCAGCTTGCGGCCGGTGAGCTTCACCTTGGCCGCGTTGATCACGATGATGAAGTCACCCACGTCCTGGTGGGGGGAGAAGATGGGCTTGTGCTTGCCGCGCAGGCGCATGGCTACCTGGCTGGCTAGGCGGCCCAGCACCTGGTCGGTGGCGTCCACCACGTACCAGTCGCGGGAGTAGTCGCCTTCTTTGGCCACGTAAGTCTTCATGGTTGCCACCCTGTTCACGTTCATGGGCGGCGCCCGGCCATCTCGTGCCGTCCGCCGCCGACCGCAGTTGACCCCGTTTGGCCCGGAAGACGGCTAACGGGGTTTCTTGTCGAGTCGAAGTGGTATTTATAGGGGATAAGCCCGTGGCTGTCAAGGGTCTGTCCCCTGGGTCTGGCCCACCTCCCAGGGTGAGTGCCCGGCCCACGGGGGAGGTGGCCCGCCTCACACAGGGGGCGCGGAGGCGGCGCTGGCTACTGCTCGAGGCAGCGGGCTGTCTTTCCCCGGCGAGCCTTGATTTGCCGGTCTGGTTCTTTCCTTGGGCCGGGCCATAGGTTCGATGTTCGTTGCTCCGGCCTTGCCCGACCCTCTCGGGTCCTACTCCCTCCCCTGTTGCCGTCCCCTGGTCCTGCCGCCTGTTGCCGCCCCTGAGGACAGGGCCTGGTTTCCCCGTCTGGCCTCGGCCCGAGGTTCGGCTTTGCCAGAGCCTTAGCCACCCTCCTGCACCATGCGGCCGTAGCCGAAGATCTCGCCGAAGCCGCCCAGGCTGAACACCACCCAATATCCCTGCTCGCGGAAGTGGGAGTCGGTGTACATGAACTTGACCCCCCAGCACTGCCCTTGGTAGCCCAGCTCGTAGGTCTGTTCGTAGTCGATCTCCTCGCGCAGGTCCTTGCGGTTGAGGTAGCCCAGCCACCACTCGCTGGTCAGGGCCAGTTTGAGGCGGGTGGTGATCTGATGCACGCTGCCGTGGGTCTGGCGGTAGTCCAGCGAGACGCTGTCCCCCCGCTGGTCCGAGGCCACGGCGCGGAAGTTTATCTGGGTGAAGCGGTTGGCATACAGGTCCCAGGAGCTGTCCGCCTCCAGGTAGAGATAGTCGCTGGGGTCCAGCTCCAGGCGGCCGGTCACCTCGCCCCAGTAGCGGCCGTCTTCGCGGTCGCGGCGATAGGCGGCGTAGTCGAACTGGTGGGCGAAGTTGAGGCGCAGGAACTCACGATAGATGGGCCGCGCCTGGCCGGTGGCGGGATCGGTGCCCATCACCTTGTAGGTGAAGGCGTTCTTCAGACCATAGGAGAAGCGGTTTATGCGTTCCTGGCCCCGGCGGGCCAGGTTGGCGGTGTCGTCGTCGTCCACCTTGGGCTGGAAGGTGTAGTTGAGATAAGGCCGCAGGCTGTGCTTGATCTTGAAGGGATCGGCAGCCGAGCCCAGGTCGTAGATGCGGTAGAGGTAGGTGGAGGCACTGAAGCCGGCGCTCCACTGTTGGCTGACGCCGGTGGTGCGGTGGTTGGGGTCTTCGTCCTGGTCCAGGGTCACCTTGTAGAAGCGGGGGCTGTAGGTGAAGCTGGGCTCCAGGTAGAGGTAGTCGTTGAAGTTGAGGGGCAGGGAGATGGTGGGGGCCAGGTCGGCGATGTGGCCGGTACTGTCGTCCTCGCGCCAGTAGTAGACGTAGGAGCTGGACATCTTGAAGTACAGCCCGGTGTCGCCCACCGGCTGGCGGGTGGCGTTGAGCGAGAGGTAGGGCAGCTTCTGCAGGGTGGTCTTGCTGCCGTCCAGGCTGTCCCAGTAGAGCAGGCTGGCGTTGAAAGAGGTGTTGGCCCAGTTGCGCTGCAGGTTGAGCTGGTTCTTGCGCTCCAGGGAGGTGGCCGGCTCCAGGCCGCGGCCGAACCAGCGAATGAAGCGCTGGTCGCTGAGCTTGAAGCCGCTGTTGCCGAAGGAGAACTCCCGGGTCCAGTCCTGGTCGGAGACCCAGTCCAGGTCCAGGGTGAGCCGGGCGGTGCGCCGGAACAGGCTCTGGTCGGCCTTGGCCCGCAGCCAGTAGCGGCTGGAGTAAGGTTTGGCCAGCTCGCCCTTGTCGTACAGTTCCTGGCCCCGCCAGTCCTGGGGCAGGTAGTCGATCATCACCATGCCCTTGGAGCCGGGCTCCAGGTGGTAGCGGTACTCCAGACCCAGGTCGATGCCGCGGCGGGTCATGTAGTTGAGGGTGAAGGTCAGGTCCTGGTCTTCGCCCAGGGTCTGAAAGTAGGGCACCGAGAGCATGAACCCGTCGCGGGTGGAGCTGCCGATCTGGGGGGCGAGCAGGCCGGACTGGCGCTTGAACTTGGCCGGGAACACCAGGTAGGGGAAGTACAGCACCGGCCAGTCCTTGACCCGGAAGGTGCTGTGTTTGGCCAGACCGTAGCCCTCGATGGTCACCTCCAGCTCCTCGGCCCGGATCTGCCAGTCGGGGTTCTTGCCGTCGCAGGTGGTGAAGGAGCCGTGGAACACGCGGTAGGTGTCCTTGCCGGTCTTCTCGATCTCCCGGCCGGTGATGTAGTAGTGGGCGCTGGCCACGAAGATGCGGCCCTGGTAGACCTTGCCGGTGCCCTTCTGCAGCTGGACCAGCATGCGCCGGCCGGTGAGCACCTGTCCCGGGGCGGTGAGCCGCACCCGGCCCACGGCCTCGGCCACCAGGGTCTTGGCGTCCAGGCTCACCTCGTCGGCCAGCAGGCGTAAAGCGCCCCGGGTGATCTCNACCTGGCCCTGGGCGTGATAGGTCTGGGCCCGCTCGTCGTACTCCACCCGGTCGGCCCGCACATAGACCGGCCCCTGGGCCTCGAAGCGGATCAGCTCGCCCTGGGCGCGGCACACCGCAGGCCGCGCCAAAAGGGCCAGCAAACACAAGCAGAGCCAACCAATCCAAGAGAAACGCCCGGCTGTCCTCAAGGCCTCTCTCCGCGCGCGAGTAAGGGGAAGAAGGAAAAACCCAGGTGCTAGCGCACCCTAACAAATGGCTGAAGGGGATTCAAGTCGTAAGTGGGCGCGAAGCGCCCTCAGGCGGGGGGATCGGCCTCCTCGCCGGTGAGCAAGGCC
>MTPE01000087.1 GCA_002011835.1 Desulfarculaceae bacterium JdFR-95
GCCTCCAGGCGGCGCAGCACCTTGTCGGTGCGCCAGTCCTTGGCCAGCTCCACCGCGGCCCGGGGCAGGTTGCCGGCGTAGGCCTCCAGCTTGCCCTCCAGGCGCTCGAACAGGGTGAAGGCGTCGGCCGTGGCCCCGGCGAAGCCGGCCAGGACCTGGTCCTGGTACAGCCGGCGCACCTTGCGCGCGCCCTTCTTGACCACCACCTCGCCCATGGTCACCTGGCCGTCGGCGGCCATGACCACCTTGCCCTGTCTGCGCAGGGCCAACACCGTGGTGCCGTGCATGTTAGGCAGGGGCATCTGGGGCTAGTCTCCTTTCTCTGCTTCCGGTTCCGGCTCTGGCCGTGGGGTGTCCGCTTCCTCCGCTCCCGGCCGGGCCGCGCGGGGGTGGGCGCGGTCGTACACCGCCAGCAGGTGGTCCACCGTGAGGTGGGTGTATTTCTGGGTAGTGGACAGGCTCTTGTGGCCCAGCATCTCCTGTACGCTGCGCAGGTTGGCCCCGCTCTCCAAGAGGTGGGTGGCCATGGCGTGGCGCAGGGAGTGGGGGCTCACCCGCCGGCCCACGCTGAGGCCGGCCCGCCGCTGGTCCACCACGCGCTGCAGGCTGCGGGTGGACAGTCGTCCGCCCCGGCGGTTGAGGAACAGGGCGGGCTGGTCGGGGTCCTGGGGGGAGAGCAGGCGGTGGCGCACCTGGAGGTAGGCGGCCAAGGCCGCGGCGGCGCTCTCCCCCACCGGCACCACCCGGCTGCGGCCGCCCTTGCCCCGGCGTACCGTGACCAGGCCCAGCTCCAGGCGCAGGTCGTCCACGTCCAGGGCGGCCAGCTCGCCCACGCGCAGGCCCGAGGAGTACAACAGCTCCAGGGCGGCGCGCTCGCGGGCCTCCAGGGNCTGGCGCAGCTCGGTGCTGCCGTAGGGGCGTCCTCGGGGCCGGGGGGCCTCCACCAGGTGGAAGACCTCGTCCACGCTGAGCCGCCGGGGCAGGGGGCGCTCGGGCCGGGGGGGTGAGACCAGGGCCGCGGGGTTGGTCTCTGCCCCCCGCTCCTGGCGGAAGGCGAAGAAGGCCCGCAGGCTGGCCAGCTTGCGGGACATGGTGCTGCGCTTGNGCCGCCTGAGGCCCTGGGCCAGGAAGCGGCGCACGTGCAGGGTGTCCACCGCCTGCCAGTCNTCCACCCCCTCCTGGCGGCGCAGGAAGGCCATGAACTGCCTCACGTCGCGCAGGTAGGAGTCCACGGTATGGCGCGAGTAGCCCCGGCTGCGGCCCAGGTACTCGGCGAATGCCTCCAGTTCGCGCTCCATGCCCCCTGCCCTGCCCGCCCCTGGTGGAAGCGGGCCTGGCCTGATGATATACCTCTGGCGGTGGTTATCCAAGTCCCACTGCCGGCGGCCGGCTCCGGGGGCGGCCCCCGCGGGGCGCGAGCGGGGGACAAGGCCGGTCATATCACGGAGTTGAGGACGCCGGCCCCAGACCGGCCCCTGGTGGGGAGTGAAGTGTCCCTCTGTCGGCGCTTTACCCCTTGACTTGCCCGCCGGGCTTGGTTAAGTTTTGCCGTTGATTCCCCAAGCCGAAATAACCAGATACGGTAGGAGCCACTCATGAGCGACATCACCCTCACCCGCACCTTCGCCTTGGTGGGCCACGGCGGGGCGGGCAAGACCTCCCTGGCCGAGGCCATGCTGTTCCACGCCAAGGTCACCGACCGCCTGGGCAAGGTGGACGAGAAGAGCTCGGTGTTGGACTTCGAGCCCGAGGAGGCCAAGCGTGGCGGCAGCATCAGCGTCGCCACCGGCCACTTCACCCACAAGAAGCACCCGGTGCACTTCGTGGACACCCCCGGGGACGACAACTTCCTCTCCGACGCCGCCGCGGCCCTGCGCGCGGTGGACGGGGTGCTGATGGTGGGCGACGCCATCGACGGGGTCAAGGTCCAGGGCGAGAAGATCTGGAAGTTCGTGCGCGAAGAGGGCCTGCCCGCGGTGGTGGTGATCAACAAGATGGACCGCGACCGGGCCGACTTCGACCAGGCCATCAAGCAGATCTCCGAGATGCTGGAGGTCAAGTTGGTGCGCCTGCAGATGCCCATCGGCGCGGGCGACGACTTCCAGGGGGTGGTGGACCTCTTGTCGGGCAAGGCCTACACCTTCGAGCCCGAGACCGGCAAGATGAGCGTGGGCGAGGTGCCCGCCGAGCTGGCCGAGGAGGTGGAGGCGGCCCGGGAGACCCTGATCGAGGACATCGCCGAGGCGGACGACAGCCTGGTGGAGCGCTACCTGGAGGGCGAGGAGCTCAGCCCGGAGGAGCTGGCCGGCGGGCTGGCCAAGGGGGTGCTGGAGGGCCTGTTCTGCCCGGTGGTGGCCTGTGCCGCGCTCAAGAACATGGGCGTGCAGCCCATCATGGACCTGGTGGTGCAACTGTTGCCCTCGCCGGTGCAGCGGGGCCCGGTCAAGGGCGTGGACCCGTCCAGCGGCGAGGAGGTGGAGCGCGCGCCAGAGCCGGACGCTCCCTTGTGCGCCCTGGTGTTCAAGACCATCGCCGATCCCTTTGCCGGGCGGCTGTCGGTGGTGCGGGTGTTCAGCGGCACCCTGAGCCCGGAGGTGCAGCCGCTCAACCCCAACCGCGAGGTGAAGGAGCGCTTCGGCCAACTGTTGCTCATGACGGGCAAGAACCAGAAGACCGTGGCCCAGGCCCTGCCCGGCGACATCGTGGCCATCCCCAAGCTCAAGGAGACCAAGACCGGTGACACCCTCTGCGACCCGGCCGCGCCGGTCAAGCTCCAGCCCATCGAGCCCCTGCCCGCGGTGATCTCCTATGCCATCGAGGCCAAGGAGAAGGGCGACGAGGAGAAGCTGTTCGCGGCCATCAACAAGCTGTTGGAGGAGGACCCCACCCTGCGCCTGGACCGCGATCCCCAGACCGGCGAGGCGCTGTTGTCGGGCATGGGCGCGGTGCACATCGAGACCACCCTGGAGCGGCTCAAGCGCAAGTTCGGGGTGGAGTGCAACCTCAAGACCCCCAAGGTGCCCTACCGCGAGACCATCAAGGGCTCCATCCGGGTGCAGGGCCGCTACAAGAAGCAGACCGGCGGCCGGGGCCAGTTCGGCGACACCTGGCTGGAGATCTCGCCCGCCGAGCCGGGCGAGGGCTTCGTGTTCATCGATGAGATCGTGGGCGGCGTGATCCCGCGGCAGTACATCCCCGCGGTGGAGAAGGGCATCGCCGAGGCCATGGCCGGCGGCGTGCTGGCGGGCTACCCCATGGTGGACGTGAAGGTGCGCCTGGTGGACGGTTCGCACCACCCGGTGGACTCCTCGGAGCTGGCCTTCAAGGTGGCGGGCTCCATCGGCTTCAAGAAGGGCGCGGCCCAGTGTAACCCCACCCTGCTGGAGCCCATCATGGCCATGACCATCACCGTGCCCGAGGACGTGCTGGGCGACGTGATGGGCGACATCAGCAGCCGCCGGGGCCGGGTGCTGGGCATCGAGGCCAAGGGCAACATGCAGGTGATCAAGGCCATGGTGCCCATGGCCGAGGTGCTGACCTACCAGCCCGAGCTGACCTCCCTCACCGGCGGCCGCGGCGCCTTCACCATGGAGCTGGACCACTACGAGGAGGTGCCGCAGGAGATCCAGAAGAAGATCATCGAGGAGTACCAGGCCAGCAAGGAGGAAGGCTAGGCGATCCCGGCCGCGGTCTCGCCGCGGCACCATACCGGAGAGGAAAAGGCTCGGGACTGGGTCTTCCGGCCCCGGGCCTTTGTTTCGGCCCCC
>MTPE01000007.1 GCA_002011835.1 Desulfarculaceae bacterium JdFR-95
TCTGCAGGGAGAGCAACTCGGCGATCTCGGCCAGGGAGAAGCCCAGGGCCTGGGCGCGCTTGATGAAGCGGATGCGGTGCAGGTCCTGGAGGGAGTAGCGGCGGTATGCCCCGCCGGGCCGTGGGGGCAGAGGGATGAGTCCCCGGCGCTGGTAGTAGCGCACGGTCTCCACTCCGACGCCTGCGGCCTTGGCCAACTGGCCTATGGTGAACTGCCTCTCCATGGCCCTGGTTCCCAGTATAGGGTCCGTACCATGGTACGGAGTCAAGGCCGGAGGAAGCATGGTCCTGCGCCGTGCGTGGCGGGCACGGCAGCGGGCGTGGGGAGCGGAGTTTATCCAGCGGTGAGGTGGTAGGCCAGGTTGTCGAGCTTGACGGTGAAGTCCACGTTCTCCACCTTGCAGCCCACGCCTTCGGGGCACTGGAGCTGCACCGGCGCGAAGTTGAGGATGCCTTTGAGGGGTACGGCCAGCATGCGGTTGGCCACTTCCTGGGCGGCGTCGGCCGGAGTACAGATGACGCCGATCTCGGCCCCGGTCTGGCGGCAGACCTCCTCCAGGCGATCCACGGGGTGTATCTCCAGGCCGGTGGCCAGGCGGTGGCCGATCTTCATGGGGTCGTTGTCGAAGGCGCAGACGAACTTGTAGCCCTGTTTGGGGAAGTTTTCGTGTGCCACCAGGGCGCAGCCCAGGTTGCCCATGCCCACGATGGCCAGGTTCCACTCCTTGTTGAGGCCCAGGATCTTCTTGATGTCGAACAGGAGTTCCTTGACGTAGTATCCGACCCCCCGGACGCCGAATTGTCCGAAGTAGGCCAGGTCTTTACGGATCTGGGCCGGGTTCACGCCGCAGAGTTCGGCGAGGCGTTTGGAGCTGACCACCGGCACCTGTTCCTGGACCAACTCCTCCAGGGCACGGGAGTAGAGGGACAGGCGGGTGATCGTGGCCGATGGAATCTTCAGGAACTTCATTTTGGGGCCCTTTTTCTTGTGATTTAGGTCACATGCAGGGCCAAAACCCGGGCCGGACCCCACGGCGGGGATCCGGCCCGGCAGTGGGTTGCTACATGCCCAGAACCTTGGCCACCGGCTCGGCCATGGGGTAAGCGTACAGCAGGATCAGGGCCACGACCAGGGCGTAGATACACAGGGACTCGATCATGGCCAGACCGATGAGCATGTTCACGGTGATCTTACCCGAGGCCTCGGGGTTGCGGGCGGTGCCCTCCACCGCGCCCTTGACCGCCAGGCCCTGGGCCAGGCCGGTGCCGAAGGCCGCGATGCCGATGCCGAAGCCGGCCGCGGTCACGGTGGCGCTGAACAGCTTGGCCAGCTCGGTGAGGGCCGCGGAGTCGGCCGCCATGGCCACCGCGGACAGCCCCAACACGAACAACCCGGTCAAACCGGCAATGATGCTGAACTTCCTCATCCCTTAATCTCCTCCTCGCTAGCGTGTGCCTTCTTCCCTTGTGACGTGCCAAAGCCCCTTCGGGCTGTCTCTACTCTCATCGGGGTGGGGGCGGGTCTCTGCTTTCGCCCCCCTTTTACCGTCTATGGCGTCGGCGGTTTAGCCTGCGGCTCGGCGGCCAGGGGCTCTACTTTGTTTGCAGTGGGTTGGACCTGGGCACCCCTTCCTGGGTTTGGAACCCCCATCTTGAGAGGCCCAAATCCCACTCCCTGTGAACCTCTCAGCCCTTGGCCTTTGTCACCCCCTCTTAGTCTCTCCTCCCGGCTCGTTTGGGTTTTCCTTGGCTCTTCCCGCCGGTCAGGCGGTGCCTAGTGGGCCTCCTCCAGCGCGGCGGCGAAGTAGAGCATGGTGAGCAGGCTGAAGATGAAGGCCTGCACGAAGCTGGTGAAGATGGCCAGGAACATCATGGGCAGCGGGGCCAGGAAGGCACCGGCCAGGAAGAACAGGATGGCCAGCACCAGGTCCTCACCCAGGATGTTGCCGAACAGACGGAAGGTGAGCGACAGCACCCGGGCGAAGTGGCCGATCAGCTCGATGGGGAACATCAGCGGCGCCAGGGCGGGCACCGGGCCCATGAAGTGCTTGACGTATTTGAAGCCGTGCTCNTTGAAGCCGATGTAGAAGGTCACGGCCAACACCGGCAGGGCCATGGACAGAGGGGTGTTGATGTTGGCCGTGGGCGAGAACATGCCCGGAACCAGACCCAGCCAGTTCATGAGCAGGATGTAGATGAACAGGGTGAAGATGATGGGGAAGTAGGGCCGGCCATGCTCTCCCATCACGTCCACCATGAAGTCCTCGAAGCCGCCGATCACCACCTCGAAGAAGTTCTGGGCCCCCTTGGGCACCATCTCCAGACGGCTGGCCGCCAGCTTGCCGAACACCAGCAGGATCAGCATCACCAGCCAGGAATAGATCACGTTGATGTTGTGATGGGCGAAGTCGCCCAGGCCGATGGCGTCGAACAGGAGGGTAAGGAAGGTGATCGGGTGTTCCATGACTAGAAGGCCTCCTCCTTATACAACTTACGCGCCTGCGCCACTCCCCAGGCCATGATGGAGAGCACCACCACGCTCAGCCCCACCAACAGCCCCAAGGGCTCCACCACCCCCTGGCGTACCAGGAGGATTATCAGGACCGCAGTGGCGATGAACCGCAGGTAATACTTGACCAGCGACCGCCCCAGCACCGCCCGCTTGCTGGCCAGCGGCGGGGTCAAGGCCCGCACGATGCTCGCCTGCAACAGACGAAAGTTCGCCAAGGCGATGGCCCCACCCACCACCACCGACACCGCCGACACCAAAGGCGCCACCACAAAGGCACCCGCGGACAACACCAGGAACACAGCNAGGTTGCCCAACCACAACTGCCGCACCACGGCGGCCTCGGCGGTGTGCATGGTCAGCGGTTTGGTGCTCAAGGGCCTCGTCCCTAAAACAACTTGCTACGCTTGCCTATTATCCAGAGGTTGCGAAACCCGGCGATGACCCCCATCACCAGGCCGATCAAAAACCCCCAGGGCTTGGTCCCCAACCACAGGTCTACATAATAACCAGCCCCAAACCCCAGGACTATGGCTATGGCCATGGCCAAGCCCATGGAGCTGACCCTGGCCAGCAGCCGGAGGGTCTTGCGGGTCTCATCCTTTATGAAACGACCCAAACGACCCCAACCTCTGCGGATTCTACACTGCTGTCACGATGGAGGCTCACGGACCCTACACTCCCCCTCCAGGACCGGGTCCGCTCCTCCCGCATGTTGGTAGCATGGGCCGAAACCCAAGTCAACTCTTTTTTGTGAAGCTTGTTGCAATGGTTCGCTCCAGGGGGGAGAACCCTTTCTTTTTCCAAAGAAAGGGTTCTCCCCCGGCGCACTCCCTACAACTCGGCCACGGCGTCGGCCGCGGCGGCCAGGGTCTGGTCGATGTCGTCTTCGGTGTGGGCCAGGGAGATGAAGATGGCCTCGTACTGGCTGGGGGCGAGGTAGATGCCGCGCTTGAGCATGGCACGGTACCAGCGGGCGAACAGCTCGGTGTCGCTCTGGGTGGCGGAGGCGTAGTCGGTGACCGGGCCTTCGGTGAAGAAGAAGGAGAACATNGCNCCGGCCCACTGGCCGTAGTGGGGGATGCCGGCCTTGGTGAAGATCTGGTCCAGGCCGCGGTAGAGCCTGGCCGCGGTGTCGTAGAGCTGTTCGTACACCCCGGGGCTACAGAGCAGGTTGAGGCATTCCAGGCCCGCGGCGGTGGCCAGGGGATTGCCGGAGAGGGTGCCGGCCT
>MTPE01000236.1 GCA_002011835.1 Desulfarculaceae bacterium JdFR-95
GCGGTGACCAAAGCCCGCACCACCGCCCGCGCCGCCCCNCCCGCACCGAACACCAGGACCTCTCGCCCGCGGGGGTCGAAGCCCGCCGCGNCCAGGGCGGCGCGGAAGCCGGCCACGTCGGTGTTGTGNCCCACCAGGCGGCGGCCCTGGCGCACGATGGTGTTGACCGCGCCAACCGCCCGGGCCTCGCCGGCCAGCTCGTCCAGCAGGGCCGCCACCGCCTCCTTGTGGGGCACGGTCACGTTTGCGCCCTGGAAGCCCAGGGCCGCCAGCCCCGCCACCGCCGCAGGCAGGTCCCGGGGCTCTACGGCAAAGGGCAGGTAGGCCCCGGCCATACCCAGGCGGGCCATCACCGCCGTGTGCATGGCCGGCGAGAGGGAGTGCGCCACCCGCCGGTCACCCATGATCCCCAACAGTATCATGCCAGCAGCGCCTCCAGAGTGCGCCCGAAGCCGGGCCAGGACACGGCGCAGCAGCCCTCGTCGGCCACCTCGGGCCAGGCCCCGGCCACCAGCCCGGCCAGGCGCAGCATCATGGCCATGCGGTGGTCGCCGGCCGACTCCAGGCGCCGGGGCGCGGCCAGAGGAGTGGGGCCGTCCACGTAGAGGTCCTCGCCCTCCACGGCCAGGCGCGCGCCCATGCGGCGCAGCTGATTCACCACCATGGCCAGGCGGTCGCTCTCCTTGTGGCGCAGCTCGCCCACGCCGCGGAAGCAGGTGGTGCCTTTGGCCTGGGTGGCCACCAGGGCCAGGATGGGCACCTCGTCCACCAGGGAGGGGAACAGCTCGGCCTCCACCGTACAGGCCACCAGGGGCGGCCCCTGGCGCACGCTTACCCGGCCCCAGGGCTCGGGCTCCTCACCCTCCACCGCCACCTCCACCGCCGCGCCCATGCGCCGCAGCACGGTGAGGAAACCGGTGCGGGTGGGGTTGAGCAACACGCCGCGGGCGGTGACCCGGCTGCCGGGCAGCACCGCCGCGGCGCAGAGCAGGAAGGCGGCCGAGGAGGGGTCGCCCGGCACCCGCCAGCGCTCCGGCAGGGTGAGTTGCGAGCGGCGCACCTGCCAGGCACCGTCGGGCCGGCGCTCAAGGTCTGCGCCCATGGCGGCCAGGAGGCGCTCGGTGTGGTCGCGGCTGGGAGCGGGCTCGCGCACGGTGGTGGTGCCCTCGGCTTGCAGCCCGGCCAGCAACAGCGCGCTCTTGACCTGGGCGCTGGCCACGGCCAGGTGGTGCTCCCGCCCCTGCAGTCCACTGCCGATGATCTCCACCGGCGGCCGGCCGCGGTGGGTCGCCACCCGCGCGCCCATCTCGCGCAAGGGAGCGGCCACCCGCTCCATGGGTCGGCGGCTGAGGGAGGCGTCGCCCTTCAGGCGCCAGCGGCCCTTCCGGCCGGCCAGCACGCCCATGAGCAGGCGCATGGTGGTGCCGGAGTTGCCGCAATCGAGGGCGGCCTGCGGGGCCACCTCCCCGGCCAGACCCCGCAGGCGCACCGCCTCCTGTCGGCGCTCCACTCCTCCGCCCAGGGCAGCCAGTGCCTCCAGACTGGAGGCGCAGTCCGCGCCGGGGGCGAAGTTCTCCACCCGGCACTCGCCCCGGGCCAGCACCGCGAGCAGAGCCAGGCGGTGGGAGAGGGACTTGTCGCCCGGGGGGGAGAAGGAGCCCTCCAGCTTCACGACCGCCCTCCCGCCACGCGCCGGCCCACGGCCTGGGCCACGGCCTGGAGTTCACGCATCATGTCCTGGAAGCCCTCCAGGGTGAGGCTCTGGCGGCCGTCGGACAGGGCCTCCTGAGGCCGGGGATGCACCTCCACCAACAGCGCATCCGCTCCCACCGCCACCGCAGCCCGGGCCAGGGCGGGCACCAGCTCGCGCCGGCCGGCGGCGTGGCTGGGGTCCACCACCACCGGCAGGTGGGTCAGCTCCTTGAGCACCGCCACCGCGCTCAGGTCCAGGGTGTTGCGGGTGCTGGTCTCGAAGGTGCGCACACCCCGCTCGCAGAGCATGACCTGCCAGTTGCCCCGCGCCAGCACGTACTCGGCCGAGAGCAACAGCTCCTTGATGGTGGCCATCATGCCCCGCTTGAGCAACACCGGCCGGTCCACCTCGCCCACCGCCTCCAGGAGGGAGAAGTTCTGCATGTTACGGGTGCCGATCTGCAGCACGTCGGCGTAGCGCGCCACCAGCTCCACCTCGGAGGCGCTGAGCACCTCGGTCACCACGGGCAGCCCCGTCAGCCGCCGCGCCTCGGCCAGTATCTCCAGGCCCTCGCGGCCCAGGCCGCGGAAGGAGTAGGGGCTGGTGCGGGGCTTGAAGGCCCCGCCCCGCAGGGCCGCGGCCCCGGCCAGGGCCACGCCGCGGGCCGCCTCCAAAAACCCCTGGCGCGACTCCACCGCGCAGGGCCCGGCGATGACCAGCACCTCCTCGCCGCCCACCAGGCGTCCGCCCACCTCCACCAGGGTGGGCTCGGGATGGAACTCGCGCGAGGCCAGCTTCCAGGAGCTCTCGAAGCGGCTGACCTCCTCCACCCCGGGCATGCCCTCCAGGCGGGCGCTCACCCGCTCCACCAGGCGCCGGTCCATCTCCTCCACCACGCCCAGCACCACCCGGGGGTGGGGCGAGATCACCCGCGCCTGCAGGCCGAACTCCTCCAGCACCGCGATCACCCGGCCCACCTCCGCCTTGGGGGCCTCCGGTTTCATGGCGATGATCACCTTCACACCCCCTTTCAGGCCGCGGCCGCGGGCCGCTGGAGGTAGTGGCGGCAGAAGTTGCGGAAGATCAGCCCGCCGCCGGCGGTGGCCAGGGACTCGGGGTGGAACTGCAGCCCTTCCAGCATGAGCTCCTCCACGCGCAGGCCCATCACCTCACCGGCGGCGGTGTAGGCGCTGACCGTGAGCGCGGGGAGCAGGCTCTCCTCGGGCACGCACAGGGAGTGGTAGCGCGTGGCCGGGAAGGGGTTGCGCAGGCCGCGGAACAGGGTGCGGCCGTCGTGGTACACCCGCGAGGTCTTGCCGTGCACCAGCCGCGGGGCCCGCTCCACCCGCGCCCCGAACACCAGGGCGATGGCCTGGTGCCCCAGACAGATGCCCAGGATGGGGATGCGCCCGGCGAAGCGCTCAATGGCCGCGCAGGTGATCCCGGCCTCCTCGGGCCGGCCCGGCCCAGGCGAGATCACCAGGGCCTGGGGGCGGAGGCGCTCGATCTCCTCCAGACTGACGGCGTCGTTGCGCACCACCCGCGGCTCGTGGCCCAAGGCACCCAGGGCCTGCACGATGTTATAGGTGAAGGAGTCGTAATTGTCTATGAGCAGGATCATGGTCTGCCCTCCCCGGCCGCGGCCAGGGCGGCCAGCCCTTGCGCGGCCTTGTGTTCTATTTCAGCGTATTCCCTCTCCGGCACCGAGTCGGCCACCACCCCCGCCCCCACCGGCAGGTCGATGCCCTGGGGGGTGAAGCGGATCAGGCGGATGGCGATGCAGGTGTCCAGCTCCGCGCCCGGCCCGAAGCGCCCCACCGCGCCGGCATACACTCCGCGGGGTGCGGCCTCCAACTCGTCGATGATCTGCATGGCCCGCACCTTGGGCGCGCCGCTCACGGTGCCGGCGGGGAAGGCCGCCCCCAGCACCTGCCAGGCGTCCAGGCCGGGGCGCAGGCGGCCGCTGACCTGGGAGACCAGGTGCATCACGTGGCTGTAGCGCTCCACGGTGAGATAAGGGTCCACCACCACCGATCC
>MTPE01000232.1 GCA_002011835.1 Desulfarculaceae bacterium JdFR-95
CACCTTCTCCACCGCCCGCTGGGGCTGCCTGCGCCTGAGCACCCGCGGCGGCCCCTGGCGGGTGCAGCCCTACCTGAGCCGCCCCCGCGCCTGCCCCTGAAACAAAAAGCGCGGCGGCCCCGTCCCATGAGAGACCGGGCCGCCGCATCACAGAGACGCCCGGGCGTCCCTAGCGGCCGCCCTTGTAGCCGTAGCCCGTGCCGTCACGCGGACCGGGGTAGTTGTCGCACACCCCGTCGCCGTCGGCGTCCACCCACTCGCCGTAGCGGCCGCGGGTCACCTGGTTCCACAGCGCCGGGTCCTGGGCCCAGTCGCAGATGCCGTCGCCGTTGTTGTCCACGAAGTTGGGCCCCGTACCCGTGCCCATGCCGTAACCGCTACCACCGCCATGGCGCCCGAAACGGGCCTCGGCCACCAGGGGCGAACTCAACAACGCCGCACCGGCCAACACGGCCAGGGCCAGGGCTCCTGCCTTCAACCATCCGTTCATCACTCTCACCTCCTGTATGTGCGTATCTCTTTGCTTTCGGGCTCCCCTAGGGGGCAGGAAGCGTGCCAAGGATGGGGCTGGGGCAAAGAAATCCAAAGCTGACAGGGATATAAGGGACATGGCTGGAACGGCGAAGCCTACTCGAGGCGCATAAATTTTATGCGGAGCGGGCTCGGGCCTGGCACCAAATTACCCAACGGCGTGGGGTGTTTCCCGCCCCGCCCCGGCGAGGCCATGGCCGCCTGGGGCGGCCATGGCCCTTGCGCAGCAAGGACCGGCCCTTTCAGGGCCGGCCTCGCCGGAGACGGGGGCACGGGAGCAAACGGTACCTAGCGGGCCATGAACCGGGCCAGGGCCAGGCGGCGCTTGGCCACCCTGCCAGCGTAGCGGCTGGAGCCGTTGTAGCGTTTGAGCACCTTGTCCATGTCCACGCTGGGGGGATGTTTGCCGCCGCCGGGGTGGTAGGCGGTGGCCATCAGCTCGCGCAGGTGGAAGGCGGCCATGTAGGTGGCCATGGTGAGGTGGTGCTCCAGGCGGATCTGGGGTGGTGGGGGCACGAAGCCCATAGAGCGCATGGAGGCCAGGATCAGGTGCCGGGTGGGCTCGTAGATCTGGAAGGGGCTGGCGGAGCGGTCGGCGTCTCCCAGGACGTTGGCGTACCAGGTCTCCTGGTGGGCGATGGCCAGCAGGAAGGTGACCGGCACTTGGAACTTGCGGGCCGCACAATACATGTCGAAGGCCAGGTTCTTGGCGTAGCGCTCCAGGTCGCCGGCGTAGCGCATGCCGCGTTGGCGGAGGAAGGTCTTGAGGCGGCCGACGATGTAGGGGGTCATGCGTTCCAGGAAGGGCCGCAGTTTGAGTTCCTCCACCGCGGGCACGGGGGTGACCTTGCCCCGCCACAGTCGGGGTTGGCGCCAGGACTGGCGCAGGGCGCGGGCAGCGTGTTCGTTGGCGGCCAGGGCGCCCAGGGCTTCTTCGGGGCTGAAGCCCAGGGAGCGGTATTCGCGGTAGAGGCGGTCGAGGAAGAGCTGTTGGGCGCGTTCGGGGGCCGGGTCCAGGGCGGCCACGGCCGCGGCCGAGGGGGGCAGGCCTTTGTGGGCCAGCTCGCGGAAGATGAGGGGGTGGCGCTGGGCCAGGGCGCGGGCGATGTGGGCCACCTCGGCCAGGGCGCTGGTCTCCACGGCGGCGCGTCCGGCGAACATGGCCCGGGCGCTGGTGATGAGCACGCGGGGGGCCAGTCCGGCGCGGGCGGCCAGTGTTTCCACTTGTTGTCTCACCGTGGGGGGCAGGGGCTGGCGGGTGGGGCGCAGGGGCAGCAGGTTCAGCTCCACCACCCCCTTGCCCGGAGGGGTCACCAGGCGTTGGGCGCGGGCGGGCAGGTCCAGGGTGGGGCTGGGGGTGGCGTGGGCGGCGGCCTGATGGATGGTCAGGCGCGGGGCCCGCAGGGGTGCCTCGGCCAGGGTGGCCTTGGTGGGGGTACTGGGCGGCACCAGGACCAGGCCGGTGGTGAGGGCGAGTATACTCAACCAGTGGCCCAGGGTGCTGCGGCCCAGGCGGGCCAGGCGCTGGCGCATGGTGGTCAGGCGGGCGAGGGCCTGGGCCACCTGCTCGCTGGTGAGGGGGGTGACCCGGACCGCCACCGGCCTGGGGCGGCGGGAGGGCTCCTCGTCGCCCAGTTCGGCCATGGCCACCAGTTGGGCCACGCGGTTGAGCTGTTCCTTGAGCAGGCCGGCCTCGGCGGCCAAGCGGTCGATCTCGGCGCGCAGTTCGGCGGTCTCTTCCTGGTGCTGCAGGCCGGCCAGGGCCAGGCTGCGAGCCAGGTCGGCGGCCAGACGGGCCCAGCGTCCGGCCTCGTCGCGGCTGGCGGCCAGCTCCACGGCCAGGGCCTGACCCTGCAGCAGGTCCAGGGCCTGGCGGGCGCGGGCGGCCTGTTCGCGGGCCAGTTGTTCGCGGGCCTGGTCGCGTTCGGCCACGGCGGCGCGGAGTTTCTCCTTGGCCTGGGCCAGCTCCAGGCGGACCTGTTCCAGCTCCTGGTGGGTGCGTTCCAGGAGCCATTGCTGTTCCAGGGCGCGTTCGCGCCAGGGCTCCAGGGCCTGCAGGGTGGCGCGGGCCTGGCGGAGCAGGCGATGGCGCTCCAGGAGCTTGGCCCGCAGGGCCTGGCTGAGCCGCTGGTTGTAGGCCAGGCTGCGGGCCAGGCGGGTCAGTTGGCGTTCGCTGGCGGCCAGGCGTTGTTCCAGTTCCCAGGCCAGGGCCTGCTCGCGGCGGGCGGCGACCAGTTCGGCCTCGTATTGGCGGATGATGCCGGCCTGGCGGTGGAGTTGGCGGTTCAGTTCGGCCTCGCGCAGGCGGGCGGCCTGGAGCTGGGCGTCTTGTTGCCGCCGCTGGTGCCGCAGCTCGGCCAGGCGTCGGGCGGTGTACTGTCGCGCCTCCACCAGGCGGGTGCGTTCCGCGGCCAGGCGGGCCAGGCTTCCTTCTAGGTGGGAGACCACCTCCAGCAGGGGTGCGCGGATGGCCTCCTCCACCGGGGCGGAGAGCAACTCGCGCCAGGAGCGCACCGCCGCGGCCAGAGCGTTGAGGCGCCGGATCTCCACCTGTTTGCCCGACAGGCGGCGCAGGGCGGCGGAGTAGGGTTTGAGGGCCAGCGGCGGCCGCGAGAGGTTGGGCACCGGCGGGGTGTCTTGCAGGCGCTCGCTCCACTGGCGGGCGCGCTCCTCCATGTCCTGGGCCTGTTGCTCCAGGTCGGCGGCGGTCTCCACCAGGCGGGCCAGGGTGGGCAGCACTTCCTGGGGGGAGACGGGGGCCACTGTCTTGACCACCGGTGCGGCCTGCTGCACCAGGCGGCGTCGGCCGCGGCGCAGTTCTTCCGCGGCCAGGCGCAGGTCTTCCACCACGGCCTGGGCCTGGGCCTGGGCGGCGCGCTGGGCCTTGCCCGCCTCGCGCCACTGGCGTTGCCAGCGCTTGCCCTTGTCCAGCCCGTTCTGCAGGCGGCCGCGGAGGAGGAACAGTTCATCGGCCACCTCCCGCGCCTCGGGCACCAGGGCCTCCACCTGCGCGGCCAGGGAGGAGAGGGCCGCGGCGGCCTCGGCCCGGGCCAGGGGGGTGGCGGCCTCGGGGCTGGTGAGGGCGGTGAGCAGGNGTGGCAGTTGTCCCTCCAGCCGCGCGATCTGCTGGTTCACCTCGCGCACTCGGCGCAGCAGGGGGGTGACCATCTCCGCCCGGCGGGCCAGACGCCG
>MTPE01000025.1 GCA_002011835.1 Desulfarculaceae bacterium JdFR-95
GCGGCGCAAGGTGGAGGAGAAGGTGGCCGCCCGGGGAGGGCGGGTGGTCACGGCGGGGGACTTTGCCGAGGCCGAGGCCCGCTTCCGGGCCGTGGCCGGCGGACGCAGCCAGCGCGAACTGGCCGAGATGCTGCCGGTGCCCAACCGGCCGGGGGTGGAGATGGTGCGCCTGGAAGTGTGCCGTGCGGTGGTGGCCGAGTGTCCCAACCGTCTCATCGACACCGACCCCTGGCAGCGCACGGTGGAGGCCTGGCTGCAGCGTGACGAGGTGTCCGAGCGCCTGCGAGGCCGGGTGCGCGAGGAGCAGGTCCTGTTCCACCACAAGCTGCGTATCGCTCTCTGCGGCTGTCCCAACGGCTGCTGCCGGCCCCAGATCACGGACCTGGCCTTGGTGGGCTTCGTGCGGCCCCACCTGCACGAGGAGGACTGTGCCGGCTGTGGGGCCTGCGAGGAGGTATGCCCAGATCGGGCCGTCTCCCTGCAAGGCGAGCTGCCCTACTTCGACCGCGCGGCCTGTCTGGGCTGCCATCGCTGNCACCAGGCCTGTGAGGCCGGGGCCATCGAGCTCAGTCCCCCGGCCATGCGCCTGTACATGGGCGGCAAGCTGGGCCGCCACCCCCACCTCGCCCGTCTGGTGGCCGAGGTGGCCGACCCGGCCGAAGCGGTGGCGCGCATGTCTCAGGCGGTGGAGGAGTTTCTGGCCCAAGCCCAGCCCGGCGAGCGCTTCGCCACCTGGTGGGCACGCACTGCCAGCGGCGACAAAACCTAGTATAATTCAGTGATATACAATGTCGCCTGGGCGCCGCCCATCAGACCAGGAGGTGAAGCCATGGCCGAGACGCAGCCCGAGCGGGAGTGCCGTATCGAGGAGCCGGACACCTCGCGCCTGTGCGCCGAGATCCCCCAGGTGGTGGAGCGCCTGGTGGCTTCCTGCCACAGTCGCCAGTGCTACGACCACGTGGACGCCACGCCCTTCCCCTCGCGCGAGGCCGTGGTGGAGATCATCCATACCGGTCGTGACCTCCTGTTCCCGGGCTACTTCAGTTCCGGGGTTCTGGAGCCGGTGAACCTGTCCTACTACCTGGGGCAGAAGCTGACCCGGCTGTACGAGCTGCTGGCGGAGCAGATCACTCGGGCGGTGCGCCACGACTGTGTGCGCTACGAGCTGGACTGCACCATGTGCGGCCAGCGGGGCCAGGAGGGCGCCCGGGCCTTTCTGGAAGCCCTGCCCGAGCTGCGCCGCATCCTGGCCAGCGACGTGCGCGCCGCCCTGGAGGGAGACCCCGCGGCCAAGAGCGCCGACGAGGTGATCTTCAGCTACCCGGGGCTGCTGGCGGTGACCATCTATCGCATGGCCCACGTGTTGTACGAGCTGGAGGTGCCCCTGCTGCCCCGCATGATGACCGAGTATGCTCACAGCCGCACCGGTATCGACATCCATCCCGGCGCCCAGATCGGGGAGAGCTTCTTCATCGACCACGGCACTGGGGTGGTGATCGGCGAGACCTGCCGCATCGGGCGGCGGGTGCGCATCTACCAGGGGGTCACCCTGGGCGCCTTGTCGGTGCCGCGGGGAGCCAGGGACAANCTGCAGGGGGTCAAGCGCCACCCCACCATCGAGGANGACGTGATCATCTATTCCGGTGCCACCATCCTGGGTGGAGACACCGTGATCGGGGCCCGCTCGGTGGTGGGGGGCAACGTCTGGCTCACCGAGTCCCTGCCCCCNGACACCAAGGTGTTCCTCAAGCAGCCGGAGCTGGTGATCCGCGACCAGCGTCCGGCCGAGAACAAGGAGTCGTGATGGCCGGTTTCTTCCGTGACGCCACCTGGACCGTGGGGGGTACGCCCCTGGTGAGAGTGAACCGCCTGGCCGCAGGGCTCAAGGCCACCATCCTGGCCAAGCTGGAGTACCAGAACGTGCTAGGCAGTGTGAAGGACCGCATCGGGGTGGCCATGGTACAGGCCGCCGAGCGCGAGGGCAAGCTGGCCCCGGGAGGGCTGATCGTGGAGCCCACCAGCGGCAACACCGGCATCGCCCTGGCCTTCGTGGCCGCGGCCCGCGGCTACCGCCTGATCCTGACCATGCCCGAGAGCATGAGCCTGGAGCGCCGCCGCCTGCTCAAGCACCTGGGGGCCGAGGTGGTGCTCACCCCCGCAGCCGAGGGCATGAAGGGGGCCGTGGCCCGGGCCGAGGAGATCGCGGCCGAGAACCCCGGCGCCTACCTGCCCAACCAGTTCGCCAACCCGGCCAACCCCCAGGTCCACCGCCAGACCACGGCCCTGGAGATATGGCGCGACACCCAGGGCCGGGTGGACGTACTGGTCTGCGGCGTGGGCACCGGCGGCACCATCACCGGCTGCGGTGAGGTGCTCAAGGCTCTCAAGCCCGGCCTGCGCACCGTAGCGGTGGAGCCGGCCGACAGCCCCGTGCTCTCCGGCGGCCAGCCCGGCCCGCACAAGATTCAGGGCATCGGCGCCGGCTTCATCCCTCCCATCCTCAACCTCAAGGTGATCGACGAGGTGATCACCGTAAGCAACGAAGACGCCTTCGACACCGCCCGCCGCCTGGCCCGGGAGGAAGGGCTGTTGTGCGGTATCTCCTCCGGGGCGGCCATGTGGGCGGCCCTGCAGGTGGCGGCCCGGCCCCAGAGCCAGGGCCAGACCATCGTGGTGGTGCTGCCCAGCAGCGGCGAGCGCTATCAGAGCACCGAGCTGTTCCTGGACTGAGGCCGGGCAGGGGTCTGTCGGTGGTTGCCGCCCGGAGTGTCTCCGCCCGTGGCCCCGCCGCGAGGCAGGCTGGGTGAGCGGCGGGAAAGCTGCTAGAATTGAGNCAGCAGCAGCCATCAGGGAGGCAGGGCCATGAACTTCCAGATCGACCCCCAGGCACNCCAGTGGATCCAGGAGCAAGGCGGAGCGCTCACCCTGGAGCCCACCGGCGGCGGCTGAAGCGGCGTGCGCGGGGCACAGGCTGTGCCCGGCCCGCCCCGCCGCCAGGGCGCCACCCGCTACCTGCGCTACCAGGTGGATGGCCTGGAGATCTACGTACACCCCGGCCTGGGCATGGTGGGCTCGGCCGTGCGCCTGCAACTGGGCGGCTTCTGGAAGCTGCGCTGGCTCAAGCTCTCCGGCGTGGCCCCCATCATGGCCTGCGCCTTCTAGGCCCCCTGGGGCAAAGCCTCCCCGGCAACCCTCCTTTGTACGGCGCCGGTTGTGCCGGTGCGCGACTTGCCCTTATAATGGCCTCGCTTCTCTTTCCCCCTGGCGGAGCCTGGTCCATGCCTCGTGCGGTAGCCGTGGTCTTGTCCCTGGCCGCCTGCCTGTGGGCCGCGCCGGCGTGGGCCGGCCGGCTGGTGATCCAGGTCTCGGCCCGCGCCTACCTGCAGGCCGGACGGGTGCAGGTGGTGCTCACGGTGGTCAACCGGGGCGATGAAGCGGCCCGCGACCTGCAGGCCCACCTGCTCTACCCTCCGGTGGAGGCGGCCTCGCGGCGGCTGGCCAGTCTGGCCGCGGGCGGCGAGGAGGACCTGGTGCTGTCCTGGCCCGCGCCCGCCGGCCCGCCCGGGCGCTACGCCGCGGTGGTGCGGGTGGACTTCAGCGACCAGAACCAGTACCCCTTCTCCACCCTGGCCCACGCCCTCTACGCCCTCGGCCGCGACCGGCCCAGCCCCCTGGCGGTGCGGGCCGCGCCGGTGCGCCTGGAGGGCGAGTCAG
>MTPE01000166.1 GCA_002011835.1 Desulfarculaceae bacterium JdFR-95
CTCGCCGATACCTGTCAAGCAACTACGCGATAGCGGCGGCCTGCCCCTCGGAAAGAGAGGGGCGGGCCGTTTGCGTCCGGGGCGGAGTCCAGACCGGCCTAGGAGCTGGCCGCGGCCTGGGCGGGGAACAGGTGTACGTCCCGCTGGGGATAGGGGATGCTGATGCCCTCCTGGTCCAGGCGCAGCTTGATGGCCTCCAGCAGGCGGCAGCGCGCGGTCCAGTAATCAGGGTTGTTCACCCAGGGCCGTACCGCCAGCTCCACGCTGCTGTCGCCCAGGTTCAACACCGCCACCGTGGGCTCGGGGTCGGCCAATACCGCGGGGTCGTCCTCCAGCACCTGGCGGATCACCTCCTGGGCCCGGACCAGGTCGTCACCGTAGCCCACCCCCACCACCAGGTCGATGCGCCGGGTGGGGGTGGCCACGTAGTTGATGATCTTGTCCCCGAACACCTGGGCGTTGGGCAGGACCACGGTGCGGCCGTCGAAGGTGTGCAGGCGGGTGGTGAGTATGTCTATGACCGCCACGGTGCCGGTCACCCCCGCCACCTCCACCGCATCTCCCACCCGAAAAGGACGGGTGAACAGGATCAGGACCCCGGCGGCCAGGCTGGAGAGCTGATTGCGGATGGCCAGGCCCACGGCCAGGGCCGCGGCACCCAGCATGGCCACCAGGGAGGCGGTCTGGAACCCCACCTGGTTGAGCGCCGCGATCACCACCAGGGCCATGAGCAGGAAGCGCAGGAGACTGCCCCCAAAGGACACCAGGGTCTCGTCCAGCTTGGCCCGCCGCATGAGCCCCAGGGCAAATCGGGTCAATATCCGCGCCGCCGGCAGCCCCAACAGCAACACCACCCCGGCGCCGATCACCTTCAGCCCATAGAGGGCCATCCAACCCTGCAACTGGCTCCAAAGCTCGTCCATGGCTACTCCTCACCCCAACCGAAAAGACACCTCTCGCCGGGCTCACCGTCCGGCAAACTCCAGGTTAGCACGTATCCGCAAGGGACCAGGAGCTAGAAGCCGTAGGCGGGATTGTCCTTGTCGAAGTCGGCCTCGCTCAGGCCAGGGTTCAGGCGCAGGTCCTGGTAGCCCAGCTCCTCCAGCACCAGGCCCTGCCGGTCCATGATCACCACCTGGGTGGGCAGGCCCGTGTCCAGGTCCAGGCACAGCCGCGCCCGCTGGCAGTAGTAGCCCGCGTCGGGATCATCGGGCAGGATGGCCTCGAAGCAGCGGCTGGGCCGACCGTACACCCGGCACCGGCCGTAGTCCAGGAAGCGCACCCCGTCCTGGGGCCGGGCCAGGGCGCGGCGCACATCGCGGGCCACCACCCCGATCAAAAACCCCAGAGGCACCTCGGTCACGGGGTGGCGGCTGCCGCTCAGGGCCTGGCACACCGCCGGATCCAGACACAGGGTCACGAAGGGGAAACCGCCTCCGTTGTACACCCACATTTTGTCTTTGTTCCGGCCTTGTTCGTAGAGCACCTCCCGCCCCTGGTGAGGGCCGGCCAGCCACTTCAGGTAGATGCTCATGGGCTTGCGGAACTTGACCAGGATCACCTGCTCCGGGTCCAGCTCGCCGCTCTCCAAGTCGCGGGCACGCACGCGAAAACGGCAGGTGTAGTCACGCACGCCCTGCCAGGCCCGCTCCATGCGCGCGATCAGCGCCAGGGCCTGGTCGCGCTGCAGGGGCCGCGGGCCGCGGGCCAGGGGCTCCTGGGCCCAGGCCGTGCCCCCCAGGCAAAGCACCGGAATCAGGGCCAAGAAAATAAGCAGCCTGCGTGACATCACCTCATGCCCGCGACAGAGTCTCAGTCGTTCGCGCAATGATGAGAGGTGTGGGCCCGGCTGTCAACCTCGTCTCAGGCCGCACCGGGCACGAAGTCGCGCGGGCGCACCTCCACCAGACGAATGGCCTCCTCCGGGCAGGTGACCAGACACAGCCCGCAGCCCAGGCATCGGCTCTGGTCCACCTGGGAGACCGAGCCCTCGCCCTCGCGCCAGGAGATGGCCCCGAAGTAGCACCGCTCGTGGCACAGGCCGCAGCCGCTGCAGGCCTCCTCCTCCACCTGGGCGGCGAAGCGGCTGGGGTCCACCACGTGGATGCCGCCCTTGATCAGCACCGGCATGGTCTGGCAGCAGCAGGGGCAACAGTTGCAGATGAAGTTGTCCACCTGGGAGCGGTTCATGGTCACGTGGATCAGGCCCTCCTCCTCGCAGCGGCGCAGGATGTCCAGGGCCTCCTCCTTGCTCAGGCGGCGGCCGGTGCCGCGGGTGATGTTGTACTCGGCCGCCTTGTTCACCTGCAGGCACACCTCCAGGGGCCGGTCGCAGTTGCGCATGGACAGCCGGCAGGTGCACTTGGTCACCGAGATGGCCTGGGCGCCCTCGATGATGTCTTTCACGCTCTCGAAGTCCAGCACCTGGGTGCGGGGCTGGATGCTCACCCCCACCGGGATCACGCGGGTGAAGGGCTTGGGCACCTTGCGGCTCCAGTGCGCGGCCAGGTCGAACCACTCCTCCTCCATGAACTCCCGCCACAGGTCCAGGTACTCCTGCGGCGCCTCGGGCCAGAGGATGGAGGCGTCGTGGAACTGGATCAGGTCGCGGCACATGCGCCAGGTGGGCGGGTCGGTCTTGCGGGAGGGGAAGGCCACCCCCTTGCGGAACAACTCCGCGATGCGCCGCTCCACCTCCTCCTCCGGCATGCCCAGACCGCGGGCGATCTCCGGCGCCGTGCCCGGCATGGCCAGCAGGATGTCGGCCTCCTCCGGCCCGGCGATGAGGGAAAACAAGCGGGCGATGCGCTGGGAGTGGCCCAGGCCGATACGCTCGGCCAACTGCGGATAGCGGGGGTCCATGGCTTCCCTCCTTGAGAACCGGCTTGGGTGCGGACGCAACAGGTTCCTCCTTGCTTATGGCCTGCCGTCGGGCTTGTCAACCAATATACCCGCCGCGCCACCCTGCCGCCCTGTCTTGCCGTAGGTCCCGGGCTGTGCTAAGCCATGAACATGGCCACCGTGCTGCTCAGCGAGCTCTACCTGAGCCTGCAGGGCGAATCCTCCTGGGCGGGCCGGCCCTGCGTGATGGTGCGCCTGGCCGGCTGTCCCCTGAGCTGCCGCTGGTGCGACACCCCCCAGGCCAAACAGGGCGGCGAAACCACCACCGTGGAAGAGGTGGTCCAGCGGGTGCGCGAGCCGGGGGTGGAGCTGGTGGAGGTCACCGGCGGTGAACCCCTGGCCCAGCCCGCCACCCCACGCCTGCTCACCGCCCTGTGTGAGGCCGGCCTCACGGTGCTGTTGGAGACCAACGGCTGCGAGGACATCAGCCAGGTCGATCCGCGCGTACACGTGATCATGGACCTCAAGTGCCCCTCCTCGGGCATGGAGGGGCACACCCGCTGGGAGAACCTGGCCCGCCTCAAGCCCGGCGACGAGGTCAAGTTTGTGATCGCCGACCGCCACGACTACGAATACGCCCGCGAGATCATCCACCGCCACGAGCTGGCCCGGCGCCTCACCGTGCTCCTCTCCCCGGTCTGGGGANTGATGGAGCCCNGCGAGCTGGCCGCCTGGATGCTGGCCGACCGCCTGCCCGCCCGCTTCCAGCTCCAGTTGCACAAGTGCCTCTGGGGCCCCGAGGCCACGGGGGTCTGACCGGGACCACGATAAGCAGCGGCCCCGCCGCCGGTGTGGGATCGGACCGA
>MTPE01000199.1 GCA_002011835.1 Desulfarculaceae bacterium JdFR-95
GGCCGCCCGCCAGGCGGTTGACGCGGGTGGTCATCTCCATGCCCAGTTTGAGCTCCTCGAAGGGCACCTTGGGGGCGATACGCCCGAACACCTTGTAGTCGCCGTAGTCCAGCACCGCGATGGCGTAGGGCAGGTCCTCGGTGAAGCCCACCGGCGCGTACTGCAGGATGCTGTAGGTCAGCAGCTTGCCCTTGCCCTCCACGGTGAACCACTCCATCTGGGCCTTGCCCCGGCAGCGGTAGCAGTCGGCGCGGGGAGGGAAGTAGTAGGTGCCGCAGGTCTGGCAGCGGGTGCCGGTGACGCGGCCTTCCTCCAGGTGGGTGATGAAGTCGTTCACCTTGGTGGTGGCGGTGAAGCTGACGGTGCCGAACTTCTTGAAGCGGTCGTCGATCTCTCTCTTCTTCTTCTTGTCGGCCATGGCCATCTCTCCTTCGCCCGCGGCTTACACGCCCAGGATGGTGACGTTGCCGTAGAGGCCCACGCCGCCGATGTTGTGCACCAGGCCCAGCTTGGGGTCCTTCACCTGCATGGGGCCGGCCTCACCGCGCAACTGCAGCACGATGGTGCGGATCTGGCTGCCGCCGGTGGCGCCGATGGGNTGGCCCTTGGAGAGCAGGCCCCCGTCCACGTTCACCGGNATGGAGCCTTCCTTGTAGGTCTCCTTGGCCCGGATCAGCTCCTTGCCCTCGCCGGGGGCGGCGAAGCCCAGGTTCTCGTAGGCCATCATCTCGGCGATGGTGAAGCAGTCGTGCACCTCGGCCACGTCGATGTCCTTGGGCTCCACCCCGGCCATGTCGTAGGCCTGGCGCGCGGCCAGCTCGGCCACCTTCAGCCCGTGGAACTGGTCGCGGCCGGCCATGTTCACCGGGGCCGAGGCCGCACCCACGCCCAGGATCCACACCGGCTTCTTGACGCCCANGCTGGTGATCTTGTCCTTGCTGGCCACGATCACGGCCGAGGAGCCGTCGGCGTTGGCGCAGCAGTCGAACACCTTCAGCGGGCTGGAGACGGGATCGGCCTCCAGACACTGCTGCAGCTCCACCCCTTTGCGGAACACGGCCCGGTCGTTGAGCTGGCCGTAGGTGGCCGACTTGACCCGGATCAGGGCCAGGTCCTCCTCCGTGGCCCCGAAGCGCTCCAGGTAGGCCTTGGCGTGCATGGCGTAGTAGGCCGGCATCATGGTGCCGAAGGGGCTCTCCCACTGGATGTCGGCCCCCCGGCCCATGCGNTCCTGGCTCTCGGCGCTGGAGATCTCGCTCATCTTCTGGAAACCCAGCACCATCACGCAGGAGTGCAGACCGCTCTTGACCAGGCTGTAGGCCAGCTTCAGCCCGGTGGAGGAGGACGAGCACAGGGTCTCGGCGTAGAAGGTGGGCTGGGGGGTCAGCCCGCAGTACTCGGCGATCACCCCCGCCGGCGAGCGCTGCTTGTCATACTCCGGCGCAGAGCAGATCACGGTGGCGTCGATGTCGCCCACCTCCAGGCCGGCGTCGTCCATGGCCTCGGCAAAGGCCTCGAAGGCCAGCTCGCGGATGGAGCCGGGATAGCCCCGCACGAAGGCCGACTGGCCCACTCCGATAATGCCCACGTCAGACATGGTTCGCTCCTTGCAACCCTGGTTTGGTTGGTAATCCCGCACGCGGTGTCGCCGGGTTGGCGACGAAATAGCTGTTTTGTAGCTGTGAGCATAGAATAAATCCCCGCGCGGCACAAGCAAAACCTGGCCTGGTGTGGTGCGCCTGCCTGGTGTGAGGCGGACAGGGCTGGTATATTGGCCAGGGGCAGGGGCCGATTGACGCCCCTTATATAGTACTTATATAGTATGTTACTTTGCGGTAGCACTGTATGTGGTGTATGTGAGGGGTGGTGGCTCCCTGGCGCCGGGTGCAGGGCCGGCGGCGAAGGCCACCAAGGGGCAACAGGCCATGTTGGATCGCAAGTTCGTGCGCGAGAACCTGGATGTGGTCCGGTGCGCCCTTCAGGCGCGGGGCACCGACCTGGACCTGACTCCCTTCACCGAGCTGGAGGCCCGGCGGCGGGCCATCCTGCCCGAGCTGGAGGGCCTGCGGGCGCGGCGCAACCAGGTCAGCGCCGAGGTGGGCCGCATGAAGAAGCAGGGGGGAGACCCCTCGGCCCTGTTCGCGGAGATGAAGGAGGTGGGGGCGCGCATCAAGGAGCTGGAGCGCCAGTTGGGCGAGGTGGAGGAACGCCTGCGCGCCATCATGCTCACCATCCCCAACATCCCCCACTCCTCGGTGCCCGAGGGCCAGGGCGAGGAGGACAACCCGGTGGTGAGCACCTGGGGCGAGCCGCCGCAGTTCGACTTCGAGCCCCTCAACCACTGGGACCTGGGCGAGTCGCTGGACATCATCGACTTCGCCCGCGCCGCCCGCATGACCGGCAGCCGCTTTGCCGTGCTCAAGGGTGCGGGGGCGCGTCTGGAGCGGGCCCTGATCAACTTCATGCTCGACCTGCACACCCGGGAGCACGGCTACCTGGAGGTGCTGCCGCCGTTCATGGTCAACACCCGGGCCATGACCGGCACCGGCCAGCTCCCCAAGTTCGCCGAGGACCTGTTCAAGGTGGAGCACACCGACTACTGGCTGATCCCCACCGCCGAGGTGCCGGTGACCAACCTGCACATGGACGAGACCCTGGACGCGGAGCTGCTGCCGCTCAAGTACACCGCCTACCCGCCTACCCCCCCTGCTTCCGCGCCGAGGCGGGCAGCCACGGAAAGGACGTGCGGGGGCTGATCCGCCAGCACCAGTTCGACAAGGTGGAGCTGGTGCGTTTCACGCGGCCGGAGGACAGCTACGAGCACCTGGAGCAGCTCACCGCGGACGCGGAGGAGGTGCTGCGGCGCCTGGGGCTACCCTACCGCAAGGTGGTGTTGTGCACCGGCGATCTGGGCTTCAGCGCGGCCAAGACCTATGACCTGGAGGTATGGCTGCCCGGCCAGGGGCGCTACCGCGAGATCAGCTCCTGCTCCAACTTCGAGGACTTCCAGGCCCGCCGCGCCGGCATCCGCTTCAAGGAGCGGGGCAAGAAGGGCACCACCCTCTGCCACACCTTGAACGGCTCCGGCCTGGCCGTGGGCCGCACCCTGGTGGCCATCCTGGAGAACTACCAGCAGGCCGACGGCAGCGTGAAGATCCCCGATGCCCTGGTGCCCTTCATGGACGGCCAGAGGGAGATCCGTCCCCCCGCCGCCTGAGCCACGAGGAGGCCCACCCTTGTCCACCACCCTGGTCCGCCTGGTTCGGCCCGTACTGCTGGGGTGTCTGTTGCTCTTGCTGGCCGGGCCGGCGGTGGCCGGCCGGCCGCAGGTCCGGCAGTTTTCCTTGACCAAGGCCCAGTTGGCCGAGCTGTTGGGGCCGCGCATCCAGGCCCTGGTGAGTTCCCGCGAGCTTCTGGTACGCGACCGGGGCCTGGGGCTGTTGGCGGTGGAGCCCACCATAGACCACCGCCTGCAGCGCCGGGCCGAGCGCCTGTTGTTGCGCAAGCGGGGAAACCGGGCCGCGGTGGTGGTGCTGGAGGCGGCCACGGGACGGGTGCTGGTGCTGGCCGGAGTGAGGCGGCGGCGCCTGGACCCGCGGGTGGCCCTGCGCGCCGACGCCCCTGCGGCCAGCCTGTTCAAGGTGATCACCGCCGCCGCGGCCCTGGAGGAGG
>MTPE01000205.1 GCA_002011835.1 Desulfarculaceae bacterium JdFR-95
GGGGGTCCTGGTCGTAGACCGGGCACCAGTTGAGGCACTCTCCGCAGCGGGTGCAGGCGGTAAGCTGCACCAGGCGCCGGGCGGGCAGGGCCTCCACCGGGATGTGGGGCGCGGGCTCCTGTTCGGGGGAGCCCTGCTCCTCCGCGGGGGCGGGCTTGGCGCCGGAGTCCTCCGCGGAGGCGTCTGCGGGTGCCTCCTGGGGGCGGGCTTGGCTCTGGTCCTTTTCTTCCTCGCTCATGGCGTCCTCAGTCCAGGTGGCGGTTCATGATCAGGCTCAAGGGCGCGGTCAGGATGTGGCGCAGCTTGCCGAAGGGCAGCCAGGCCACCAGGGCCGCGGCGGCCAGGCCGTGGACGTACCACAGCCAGGTGAAGGCCCCGGTCCAGTCCCCGCCCAGGGCGGCCCACAGGCGGCTGAGGGGATAGCCCACGAAGGCGTAGGCCGCCTGGTCCGGGGGCAGCTGGCCCAGCATGATGCGGGCGGCCTCGGTGGCGAAGCCGGCCAGGGCGATCACCGCCAACAGAGCCAGGGCCACCGCGTCGGTGGCGCTGGTGTCCACGTGCTTGGGCCGCCACACCACCCGCTGCAGGGCGCTCAGGATCACGCCCAGGAGCATAAGCAGGCCAGTGAGGTCGTGGAACAGGGCCACGAAGCCCTGGTTCTTGTCGATCAGGGCCCCGGCCAGCGAGCCCTCCGGCGCGGCCTGCCACACCAGCCAGGTGAACACCCCCAGTAGACAGCGGGCCAGGATCGACCAGTAGATCAGGGTGTGGAAGAACCAGCGCTGCACGCTCTCCTGCAGCAGGCGGCGCTGGAGGATCACGTCGAAGATCACCACCTTGAGGATGGCGCCCAGGTGCCGGCGGGAGAAGACCGTGCCCAACACCCGCTCCGAACCCCAGGCCAGCTTGTGGTGCAGGCTCTCGCCCTCCTCGTCCACCTTGCCCAGCAGCCACAGGCGCACCAGCAGCACCAGCCCGGCCAGGAACACGGCCATGGCCGCCGCCTGCCACCAGCTGCCCAGGGAGATGCTGGCGGTGTGGCACATGAAACACAACAGGCTCTTGGCGGGCAGGGCGGTGCTGGGCGCGCCCACCTGGTTGCCCGGGGTGTGGCAGCGGAGGCAGAAGTCGTCGCCCTGGTAGTCGGCCGGGCGGTGGTCGGCCAGGCGTATGGGCTTGCCCGCGGCGTCGCGCCGGGCCAGCACCACTAGCCCCGTGGCGGGGTCCAGGCGCACCTGGGCGCTCTTGTGGTGGCAGGCCTGGCAGCGCACGGTGAGGTGGGGGTCGCCGAAGTCGCCCTCGCCGTGGGGGTGGTGGCAGGCGCGGCAGGTGGCGCCGGTGCGGGAGCGGTGGGGCGAGCGGGCCACGTCGGCGTGGCACTGCAGGCAGGCCACGTAGGCGTGGGGCCGGTCGCCGAAGTCCTTGGGGTTCACCTGCAGGGACACCGCGCCCGTCTTGTCTTGGCGCTGGCAGCGGCTCTGGCCGTGGCACTCCATACACAGGTTGTTGGCCGCGGCCACGCCTTCGTTGGTGTTCAGGTTGGGCAGGCGGTGGCAGTCCAGGCAGGGGCGGTGGTCGCCGCGGGTGGGGGGAGCCATCTTCACCCCGGTGGCCGCGGCGGGCACGGCCAGGGCCAGGACCAGGGCGGCCCCCAGGAGCAACAACGCCAATCTTCTCATGACGCCGCTCCTTCCTGTCCGCCCTGGGTGAGGCGGCGGTACTGGGCGGCGTGTTCGCGCTCCAACTCCTCCAGGGGCATGAGCCCGGTGAAGATGGTCTTCTGCCCCGGCCACAACGGCGGGCGCAGGTGCACGCTGTAGATGTGAATGCCGAACTTGATGGCCACAGCGATGATGGCCTCGTAGAGGTGCAGCACCAGGGCCAGGTTCACGAACCAGCCGGGCAGGAAGCGGGTGAAGAACTCCGGGAACCACAGGATGAGCCCGGTGGCGCCCATGGTGTGCATGCCGATGAGCACGGCGTAGTAGTCGATCTTCTCCAGGTAGCTGAAGCGCTCGAAGGCCGGCGGCCCCCCGCGGGCGAAGAAGTAGCGGATGTGCTGGATCAGGTCGGCCAGGTCCTTACGCGAGGGGAACATGCTGTCCGGGCCGGTGAGGCGGCCCTTGAGCACCAGCTTGTAGTAGGCCAGCCACAGGATGTGGACCAGCACCGCGGCGTAGGTGACCACGGCGCAGGCCCGGTGCAGCCAGGCCAGGTGGGCGGGACCGCCCACCAGCCAGGCCACGGCCCGGCCGTAGGCCGCGTCGCTGAAGTAGAGGGCGAAGCCGGTGATACCCAGACCGGCGAAGCCCAGCATGACCGGCCAGTGCAGGATGCGGTGCAGCAGGCAGAAGCGCACCACCTGGCCGTCGCGGATCTGCTCGTGTCGTGCCATGCTCACCGCCTCCTCCGTATCTTCTCCTGCAGCTCGCGCAGGGCCCACAGTAGGCCGTGGGAGTAGAAGGCCAGCACCACCACCAGGGCCACCACGGCCATGATGCTGCTCAGGGTGGTGATGATGGCCACCCGGCGGCTCAAGGGCTTGTCCTCCTTCGGCACCGCCTGGGGACTGGGGTGCATGACCACGCTGGCGAAGCCCTGGGTGGCCCGGCGGTGGCAGCGCCGGCAGGCGTGGAGTGCCGCGGCCGGCTTCTTGAGCGAGCGGATGCTGTGTGCGCCGTGGCAGTCGCTGCAGAAGGCGGCCTTCTTCAGCCCCAGGTTGAAGGCGGCCTTGCCGTGGTAGGTCTGCAGGTAGCTGGCGGCCTGGGTCGGGTGGCAGGAGCCGCAGACCCGCACCTGCCAGCGCCCCACGGCCAGGCGGTCCCGTCGTGCGGTCACGGTGTGGGGGTTGTGGCAGTGGGCGCAGGTGGGGGCGGGATAGGCGCCCGGGGCGGGGGGCTTGGCCTGATGCTTCTTCTTGGCTTCGGCGTGCTTGCCCTGGCCGTGGCGCTTCACCGCCACCGAGTGGCAGTTGCCGCAGTAGGAGTAGTCGAAGGCCTCACGGGCCGAGGCGCGCAGGTAGCGGGGGTCGTCGGGGTCGGGGTGGGGTTTGGCGGCCTTGGGCTTTGTGCCCGCCTGTTCGGCGGCGTGGCAGCCGCTGCAGCCTTGNCCGCCGTGGGCGCTGGCCTTGAAACGGGCCTGGTCGATGAACCAGCCCGCGGTGGGCAGCCCTCCCGTGGCGCGCGCGGCCCCGGCCGGCGGGCTGGCCGCCAGCACCAGGGTCAGGGCCATTGCGGCTCCCCAAGCGATGGCGTGTCTCACTCTCGTTCCTCCTCAGGCCGCTCGCCGGCGGCGGCCGAGCCCCGGCCGGGCCAGAAGGTTGCGGAAGTAGGTCTCCATCAGTGCGGCCGTGGCGCGGCCCAGGGCGGGGAACAGCTCCTGGGCCGTGGCCTGGGTGTCTCGTCCCGCGGCCAGGCCCCGCTGGAGGGATCGGGCCTGCTCGCGCACCCCGCGCCAGGCCGCGGTCAGTTCTTCCCCCGCGGGGGGCAGGACCAGCTCCGGGGCGCGCTCCAGGCGGCGCAGGCGGCGCCAGGCCGCCTCGGCATACACCCTGAGCTTGGCCGGCTCATAGACCTTGTGCCCCAGGCGCCAGCGGGCGGGGTGGCTCTCCAGGCCCAGGCCCACGATGCGCACGTTGCTCACCTCGCGCTTGAGGTCGGTGAGCCAGGC
>MTPE01000204.1 GCA_002011835.1 Desulfarculaceae bacterium JdFR-95
CGGCCGATCGCCCTGCCAAGTTTCCAGAAGCCGCCGCCTATGGCGCCGCCCACCGCTATGCTGCTGGTGATTATCGTCGCGATCAGTGTCCCGTCCATTACTCCTCGCTCACCTTCTTCGAGAAGTAAAAACCAATTACTGCTCCAATTTCGGTGAGCAAGCCGCCGGCAGCCATGGTGACCAGCTCAGTCTGGCGAGTTACCGCCCCGTAGACAGCAATGAAGCTGATCACCACCGTGGCTATGCCGACAAAGCCCCATGCCAGGTACCGTCTCGTCACCAGCTTGAACATCTCGTTGTTCATGCTGCACCCCCTAAATTCTCCAGGAGTCGGGCTCATACCCGCTCTCTCCGAGTTTCATCAGTTTGCCCGCTTCCCTGAATGCCTTGTTGGGCTCAAAGATGCGGTACTCCCTTTCGCCGACCCTGACCAGGTTGAAGGCGTGCCTGCCGTAGGGAGAATCACCCCAGGCTTCAAAGCAGTCAAGGTGGAACTTGAATGCCGCCTCAACTGAAGCTCTTTTGGCATAGTCGTCGCAGTCGGGGACTTCTGGAGCTCCGGCATAGTAGTAGCCGCGGCAGCTGATGAGCGGAACGATTTCCTGCCACACACCCTCGTCCGTGTGGTACAGCAGGTGGTCAGCAACATACTTGTCCTTCATCATGTACTCGATACCCAGCTCCTCCAGCTCNGCCTTGACTGCAGCCAGAGGCACGCTCATCACGCTCCTGATTTCAGGNTTCGGCTTCAGGTTCTTTAACAAATCAGTCAACCAGCACATCTGATTCTCCTCCGCTCAGCCTGCACATCCTTCGGACTTANCTCCAGCGTGGCCGCAGGTGCTTCACCTGCTGGAAGGACCTAANGTGCTCGGGCAGCTTGCGCAGCCTGCGGCGGGAGGGGTCATTCCTAGCATGCTCGGCTCTGGCACTTGCCTCAACCAGCCTGGCCAGCTTCTCCGCTTCAGTGGCCGGCCTGGCAACTATTTCATCAGGCTTCGGACTGGCAGGGTTGGCTCCCGGTCTTAGCTCCACCACCATCTCATCCGGAGCGACCTCAATCTCCGCCTCATCGTTTTCAAGGTCTATGGACACCAGTCGCCAGCTGACATGGCCCAGGTCTACATCGACCCTGATTGGGTCTCCGTCATCTCCGTAGACACCAATGCCGTCCCTGGCGAACTCATCGGGATTGAAATCTTTAACCGTCCCGGTTATGGGTACTCTAATGTGCATGCCTTACTCCTTCTAGCACTTGACGCTGCCCACCGCCACGCAAAACATCCCGTAGCCCCCAGCACTCGTGCCCATGGCTACGCAGAAGCTGCGGCTGACCGTGTCGTAGTTGTGCACAGTGCACTTGCACGTCTGCGACCCGGACAGGGCTCTGAAACCGTGGGCAGCCCTGATATACGTCGCGATATCCGAATCACCCCAGTACGGGAAGTAGCCACTCTCAGCAACTTGGACGCCGCCCATGTACAGCCGGATCTTGAAGCAATAAGCGTCCCAAGTTTCAGCGTGTCCGCCGCAGCCTGAAGCCACGCCGTAGGCGAGACTGTTGGGGGCAAAGGTGGGAGTGATGGTTCGCGTGTCCCAGTCTGCCCCCGCACCAACTGACATGCTGCCACAGTTACTGCTACCTACGTATCCCCAGGAGCCACCAGGCTTGCCAAAACTCAGGTCCGAGGTGTCCTGCTGCGGCTCGATTGCCATTTTCCTATTGAGTATCGTCTGCCTTTTTATGAGCACTACGCTAGACTCCTCACCACGTAGAAGTACGGCACATCCACGGCAACTCCCTCAGCTACTGCGCTCTGCAGGGTAACCTTTTGCGCCCGGTTCGATGGCGTGAGCTCGATAACCACCCCTTTGGCGTTGGTGGGGAAGTCGGTCGGGTATTCAGCAGCGTCAATCAGCCGGTAGTTTGTCCCGTCGACCTGGACGTAAGTCCTCACCGTGGTCGTCTGGGTCAGGTTGGAGAGGTCGAGGACCAGCTTCTCGTACTTCCCCAGCTCTGCCGGCGTTACCACCACGGCATCTGACTCGGTAGTGCCGCTGGGGTGCGAGTAGGTGCCGGCGGTCTGAGTGCCGATGAGGTTGTCCAGGTAAGCTGCCCTAGTAGCCGTTAACCTCGCTAGCAGGGTATCAATATCCGCTGGCATATTAACCGCATCCAGTTCGGCCATCCTGGCGGCCGTTATCTCGTCAAGAGCCGCTGCCCTACCTCCTGCCGTAGGGCTTATCGCCACCTGCATGTTGGCCAGGTCCTGAGCCGAAGCAGGATTGGTCAGCGTCCTCGTTGCCTGCGTCCAGATGTCAGCGGGACCGTGGGACGACCTGGAAGATACAGCCGCATCCAGGTAGCCCCTGACCCTGTCGTACATGAGCCGACCTATCGAGTCCACCGGGTCCGTAGGCGAACAGACTGACTGCCGGACATCTGCAGGCGAATGGCTTGACCGACTGGAGACGAGTACATCCAGGTTGTCGAGCTTGGCGGCTCTTCCTCCTGCTGTGCCGCTTATCCCAACCTGCATATTGTTCAAGTCCGATGCTGTAGCTGGGTTAGTTAGTGTCCTTGTCGCCTGCGTCCAGATATCAGCCGGACCGTGGCTGCTCCGGCTGGAGATAAGGGCATCCAGGTTGTCAAGGTTGGCTGCTCTGGCCGCAGTCAGCCTGGCAAGAAGAGTGTCGAGGTCCGCGGGCATGTTGGCCGCATCAAGTTCTGCCATCCGCGCAGCGGTTATCTCGTCAAGCCTGGCTGCCCTGCTGGCGGTTATCCTCTCGATAAGGGTCTGCGTTCTCTGCCCCAGCCCTATCTGCATTGTCTATTTCCTCCTTCCTTTGAGAATGTCTCCGGGGAAAACGGTTGGCTTCTTCTCCTCTTTGGTTCCCTCCTGCGGCTGTTCCTCTCCTGGTTTCGCCTCTGCCTTCTCCGGTCTGGTATAACTGGTGAAGAGAGCTGCCGCCAGAGAAGCTCCACATTCGCACTCGCTGTTCTTCTCTCTCCACTTAACATATTCCGCCTGAGTGGCAAAGCTCCCCAGAAGCTTGCCGCAGGCAGTGCAGGTTGCCTCTATCATGATTCACCTCCCCCGTTCCTCTTTCTCCTCGTGCCGCTCTCCACCGGCGTCTCACTGACCTCCCCGGTGAGCTGACGAAGAAAGAGATTGTGTATTATTGCCAGCATCTCCTCCAGCTCTTCCCGGTCCAGCTTGGTCAGCGGCAGGCTGTCCAGCTTTCGCTGGAACCGAGTGACCCACCTGTTGATTTCGTTTGAATTGCTCGCCATCTCCATCTCCTTTAACTCAGCGATTGCGTTACATAGCGCCAGGGAATGCTTCTTGTCGCCCCTTCAGCGACTGCGCTTTGCAGAGTAACCTTCATGTTGACGCTCAGCGGCAGCAGCTGTAGCGAGACGACCACAGAGTTTGCCGGGAAATCGGTTGGGAAGAGGGCGAGGTCGCACAACCGGTAGTTGGCTCCGTCCACCTGGACGTAAGCCCTGATGGTGGTCTCCTGAGTCAGGGCGCTCAGATCAAGGAGCAGGGTCTTGTAGTCGGCAAGCTCAGTTGGGGTAATGACCACCGCATCGTGCTCCAGAGTGTCGTTTGGGTGATCATATGTACCCGAAGGCTCCGAGCCGACCAGGTTGTCGATGTAGGC
>MTPE01000274.1 GCA_002011835.1 Desulfarculaceae bacterium JdFR-95
GTCTCCAGGCGGGCTACAGGTTTTGTGGATTGGAGACATCCCTGGTCCCCGGCAGGGGGAGCACACAGAAGGGACCCCAAGCCATCCGCCCGGCCTGGGAGGCCCTTGCTCCAAGGGTCGCGCACAAAGCTCGTCGCACCTGGGGGAGCCAACCACGCCCGTCGGCCGGAAAGCCTCCTACGACCCGCTTACGCCTCCAAGGTACTTGGACGAAGGCCGCGGACAAACCGTGGCGTATCTACGGGAGCAAGCCACGCCCGTTGGCCTGAAAGCGTCCCACGACGCGTTACGCCTCCAAGGTACTTGGCGGGAAGGGGTGGAATCTGCTATGCAGGGTGGGGGTGGGGGCGAGGGAGGTGAGACGGGTGTCTGGGCACGGCTCCAAGCTGATGGATCTGTCCGCCGCGGTGGAGCGGCTGGTGCGGCCGGGCATGAGCGTAGCCCTGGGGTTGGGGCTGGAGGGGTTCGTGCCCTTTGCCGCGGCGCACGAGATCATCCGTCAGGGGATCGGGCCTCTCACCCTGATCGGTCCCATCTCCAACATCTGTTTCGACCAGATGATCGCCGCGGGGTTGGTGGAGCGGGTGATCGCGGCCTGGGTGGGCAACGTATCCACTGGTATCGGCTATTGTTTCCGGCGTGCGGTGGAGCAGGGCCGTCCTCGTCCCCTGGAGGTTATCGACCACAGCAACTTCAGCATCTCCCTGGCCTTGGAGGCGGCGGCGCGGGGGCTGCCCATGGCGGTGGGGCGCTCGCCTCTGGGCAGCGACATCGTGCGCGACAATCCGCACTTCAAGGTGTTCATCTGTCCCCACAGCGGAGAGCGCTTGTTGGCCATCCGCGCGGTGAAGCCGGACCTGACCATCCTGCACGCCCAGCGGGCCGATGCGGAGGGCAACGTACAGTGTTGGGGTGCCACGGGCATCACGCGTCAGGCGGCCTTGGCTGCGAAGCGGGTGCTGGTGACCTGCGAGGAGGTGGTGGACAGCGAGGTGATCCGGCGCGACCCGGACCGCACCCTGGTGCCGGGGTTCGTGGTGGATGCGGTGTGCGAGGTTCCCTGGGGTGCGCATCCCGCGCCGGTGCAAGGTTACTACGACCTGGACCACCAGTGGTTCGTGGACTATGCCGCGGCCACGCGGGAGGAATCCGGCGCGCGGGCCTGGCTGGAGGAGTGGGTCTATGGCGTGGGCGGCCGCAGTGAGTATCTGGCCCGGCTGGGCGGCCGGCGCCTGAGTCGGCTCAAGGTGAGCCATCCCCTGCCCTCGGGGGAGGTGGACTATGGGTGGTGAGGCGGGGTTGCCCTACTCTCCCGGTGACATCATGGTGGCGGCGGCGGCGCGGGAGATCGCCAACGGGGAGGTGGTGTTCGTGGGCATGCGCCTGCCTCTGCTGGCCTTCCTCCTGGCCAAGAGCACCCATGCCCCCCGCGCGGTGGGGGTGTTCGAGAACGGCGTGATCCGCGACCGCCCCGCGCCGGGGCCCTTCATCACCATGGGCGACACTCCCAACCAGGCGGGTGCCTTGCGCCTGTGCGAGCTGGCCGAGGTGATGACCCTGCTCTCGGGAGGGCGGGTGGACGTGGGCTTCATCGGCGGGGCCCAGGTGGACCGCTTTGGCAACGTCAACACCCACCGCGTGCGTACTCCGCGGGGCTGGGTGCGTCTGCCGGGCAGCGGCGGTGGGGCGGACCTGGCCTGTCTGGCCCGACGCACCCTGATCATCATGGCCCACGAGAAGCGCCGCCTGGTGCCGCGGGTGGACTACATCACCTCCCCGGGCTGGGGCGAGGGTGACGAGGCCGGGCCAGCCTGGCGCCGGGCCCAGGGGCTCACCCGCGGGGGACCCTCGGCCTTGATCACCTCCCTGGGGGTGTTCCACTTCCCCCAGGGGCGGGCGGTGCTCACCCACCTGCACCCCGGCGTGACCCTGGAGCAGGTGGCCGCGGCCACGGGCTGGGAGNTGGAGGTGGCCCCCGATCTGGCCACCACCGTGCCCCCTACGGCCCAAGAGCTGGAGATAATACGGAAATACGACCCCGAGCGCTTCTGGACCGGCTAAGCAGGTATGACCGCTGCGGCGCAGGGAACGACCGGNGACGAGGAGCTGGTTTTTTGGGGCTCATCCGGCAAATGGCGGTGGGAGAGGCACCTTGGGATCGCGGCCCCGGCCGTCAGCACAGGAGATCTGGATGATATTTCGTCGTCTTTGTCAGGAAAATGATATGGTTTCTCGCTTGGACCACAACTGGGATACCGAGGCCATGACTCCCTCTGGTATCCCTTCTCATATCATTTTCCTGGCAAAGACGGACGCACGATCTTGTTCATCCCGGTCCGGCCCGGTCAAGGCCATGAGCCCAACAAGGGTGGCCAGGGGCCAGCCTTGACCGGGCCGGACCGGGATGATTTTACCACCACCCCGGCGTTTGCCCGATGAGCCTTTTTTTGGTTGACAACACAGCCGCGCTCTCTTTATGGTTACATTGTAGCTACATTTTAGTTAAGTTGTAGCAGGATGACAGGTAATCTCTTATAATTCAGGTCGGAAGCTGCTCCCCTCGACAGAGCAGGGACGAGATGAGCCCGGAAGACAAGCGGGAAGACCAGACCTCCCAGAAGGCCGAGGATCAGGCGGCCGGGGAAGCCGTGCGCCGCAAGGCCAAGTTCGAGGTGTACGGCGAGGAGATGATCGAGAAGGAAGTGAAGCAGAGCGGCAACTCCGGCCGGGTATATCTGCCTCCAGAGTGGGTGGGCAAGAACGTCAAGATTATCCGTATTGACTAAGTGTATAGTTTTGTGCGAGTATCTGCAGCTAGTTTGAGGCAAGGCAGCAGGGGTTTGCCCTAGGATCCGGCACGAGTNCGAAGCCGGGTGTGGCGTCGCCGAGGGGTCAGGGGATGGCCTGGGCCCNGGAGGGCGACTTCCACAAAGCCCGAACATAGGCTCACTCAGGCGAGGCGGCTCCGACGTCGGGANTTGGGGTGTGCCAGGAGGTGGTGCCCGCGAAGTGTCTCACCGCGCGATAGAGGCCCCCGGCTGTCGAAGTGTCCCCCGGCTTTTGGGGGCTCAATATAAGGCGGCGGTGAGAGGGGTATCGCCCTCAGGAGGCCAAGGCCATCCCGGGTGGGGAGGGCCGCGGTCTGAGGAGGGTGGGGGGTGTGAGCGTGGGCAGCCCCGATCTGGCACCTGCCTGTGGGATCGACGCAGTTAATGCCTCGACCGTGTTTGAGTGTCTCTGCATCGGGGCCTGGTGCCTTCAGGGCTCGACCTTCGAGTGTATTTGACGAGACGTCTGTTGTGTGNCCATGGGGCCTTTCGCCTCAGGACAGGTGGCGGACGCGACCTTCTGGGGCCTGCACGTCCCAGAACTGAGACAGACCCCGTGGACGGCTTCCTGAAACCTTTAACCAAACCATGTTGCGAGGGGAACGAGCGGTGAACCTGCGCCCCATGACCAAAGAGGACCTGCCTGCGGTGGTTCGCATCCACGAACGGATCACCCGGGGCCAGGTTTCGGAGCGTTGGCGCCAGATGCTGGCCGAACACGTGGACGACCCCAATCTGCCCGGCCTGGTGGCCGAGAAGGACGGCCAGGTGGTGGGCTTCATCATCGGTGAGATCAAGGTGGGTGGCTTTGGCGCCGACATCTCGGGTTGGATC
>MTPE01000075.1 GCA_002011835.1 Desulfarculaceae bacterium JdFR-95
CTCATGCACCGGCGCTACGTGGAGCGCTTCCAGGACCAGTTCGTGGACGCCCTGGTCATGATGTCCTCGGCCCTGCGCTCGGGCCTGTCGCTCAACCAGGGCATCGAGCTGGTGCACGAGGAGATGCCCGAGCCCACCAGCCAGGAGTTCGGCCTGGTCCTGCGCCAGAACCGCATGGGCAAGAGCATCGACGAGGCCCTGGCCGCCATGAGCGAACGCATCCCCAGCGAGGACCTGGCCCTGTTCGTCAACTCGGTGCTGGTCCTGCGCGAGACCGGCGGCAACCTGGCCGAGACCTTCGACACCATCGTCTTCACCATCAGCGAGCGCGACAAGGTACGGGGCAAGATCAAGACCCTAACCGCCCAGGGGGTGGCCCAGGGCGTGATCCTCATCGCCATGCCCTTCGTGATGGGCGCGGTGCTGCACATCCTCAACCCCGAGTACATGCGGCCCATGTTCACCACCACCCTGGGCTGGATCATGCTGGGCTTCATGGTGGCCCTGTTGGCCGCCGGCGCCCTGATGATCCGCAAGATCGTCAGCATCGAGGTGTGAGCCCGGCCCACGAGGGGAGGAGAAAGAAACCAAGCAGACGGGAGAGACGAGCAAAAGACCGAACCCGAGGGCAGACCGCCCCCGCGAAACTCCGCAGAGGGGGGCAAGGAGCAGCCCCAGGGAGAACGGGGGCAAGGAAAGCCAGTCCACCGACCCGGCGGCAAGGGGGAGGCAAGAGCCGCGGCGGGAGGCCGGTGAGCCTCGGGCGGAGGACGAAGTAGAGACACGGCGGCGGGGCGCCCTTTGCTCGGCGGCCCCACCGCGGGAGAGTCATACACGGGATCGCGGAGCAAACCCGACGACAAGGAGGACACGGTGAGAGGCGAGCGTAGGCTCTGGTTGTTGGCCCTGGTGGCCGTGATGCTGGTGGCGCTGGCCGGCTGCGTGCCGGAGACCACCAAGCCCGCGCCCAAGCCCGAAGACCCCCTGATCAAGGGCGTCAAGGGCCAGGCCCTGTGGGTGGGCATGATGTACAACGGTTTCACCACCACCAGCGGCGAGATCTTCGACATGCGCAAGCTCACCGCCGCCCACGCCACCCTGCCCTACGGCACCAAGCTGGAGGTGATCAACCCCGCCAACGGCAAGAGCGTGGTGGTGGTGGTCAACGACCGCCGCAACCTGACCGGCGGCGTGGTGCTGGCCATCAGCAAGGCCGCGGCCGACCGCATCGGCCTGGGCGGACCCAAGCGGCGCTTCACGGTGATCTTCCGCTACGCCAAGTAGGGACGCGGGGGAGGAGACCGCGTGCGGGGCCTGTGGCGCCGGCTGTGGCGCGACCAGGGCGGACAGACCACCGCCGAGTACATGCTGCTGCTGGCGGTGATCGTCTGCCAGGTGATCTTCGTCTACTTCATGCTGGCCCCGGCCCTGCGCGACGGCTTCGTGGAGCTGGCCGGGCGTATCCTGCGCATGAAGCCCTGAGAGGGGAGGAAGGCCCGTGGACGACCTTTTGCTGGCCTTGGTGTTGCTGCTGGTGTTCGCGGCGGTGTTCGTCTTGTTCCGCTGGCTGCTGGCCGAGGAGCCGGACCAAGAGATGCTCAAGGCCCTGGGGGTGGACACCGGCCCCAAGGAGGTACGTTCCCTCCTGCTCAAGTGGAGCCGCCCCTGGTTCCTGCGCCTGGTACCCTGGACCCGCCGCATAAAGGCCCCCAACTGGCGCCGCAAGCGCGAGCGCGACATCCTGAGCGCCGGGCTGCGCGACGAGATCACGGTGGAGGAGTTGCTGGCCTACAAGGTGTTCCTGGGCCTGGTGGCGTTGGGGCTGCTGTTGTTGTTCAAGCACGACGCCTCCTGGTGGGCCTGGCCCCTGGTGGCAGCATTGGGCTTCTTCTTCCCCGACCGCTGGGTGCAGGAGCGGGCCAAGCTGCGCACCCGGGAGATAACCCGCGCCCTGCCCCAGGTGGCCGACATGCTGGCCCTGAGCGTGGAGGCGGGCCTGGACTTCATGGCCGCCATCAGCCGGGTGGTCAAGCGCTCGCCCCCCAACGCCCTGATCGAGGAGCTGTCGGTCATGCTGGGCGAGATGCGCATGGGCGCCACCCGCGCCGACGGCTTGCGCAACCTGGCCTGGCGCTGCAACGTGATGAGCCTGAGCTCCTTCGTGGCGGTGCTGATCCAGGCCGACCGCCTGGGGGTGTCCATCGCCTCGGTGCTGCGCAGCCAGAGCGACAAGCTGCGCACCGAGCGCTTCCAGAACGCCGAACGCCTGGGCGCCCAGGCCACCCAGAANATNCTCTTCCCCCTGATCATGTGCATCATGCCCGCGGTGTTCATCGTGATCGTGGGCCCCTTGATCCTGAAGTATGTCTTCGGTTACTGAGTGGGTGGAGGAGAGCCAGGGACGCGTCCTGGCCCGGCGGGTACAGGAGGCCCACCGCCTGGGCCAGCGCCTGCGCGGCCTGCTGGGCCGCGAGGGCCTGGCCCCGGACGAGGGCCTGTGGCTCAAGCCCTGCCGCCAGGTGCATACCTGGTTCATGNGCTTCGCCATCGACGTGGTGTTCCTGGACGCGGCCCTGGAGGTGGTGGCGGTGTGCCGCAACCTCCCGCCCTGGCGCCTGAGCCCCTTCCACCGCCGCGCCCGCTCCTGCCTGGAGCTGGCCGCGGGCACCGCAGGCTGGGTGCGACCGGGCCACCGCCTGCGCTTCACCCGGAAAGGCAGTTGAGCCTTGCGACTGGTCTACAAACTCAGAGTACGTTCCGGCCCGGACAAGGGCCTGGTCCTCACCCTGGAACGCAAGGAGACCCTGATCGGCCGGGGCAAGGACTGCCAACTCGTCCTCAACGANCCCCAGGCCTCGCGCCACCACTGCAAGGTGGTGGTCACCGGACGCAAGGTGGAGGTGGTGGACCTGGGCTCCACCAACGGCACCCTGGTGGACGGACGTCCCGTGGAACGCGCCGCGGTCAAGAGCGGCAGCGTGATCACCGTGGGCGACAGCGAGATCATGCTGTTCAGCGAGGAGCGCCGCGAGGAGGGCGACCTCCCCAAGGCCGAAGCCGAACCCGGCACGGCCCAGAGCCTCACCCGCCGCCTGGGCGGCCTGGGCCTGTCCACCAAGGTCCTGGCCCTGATGGTGCTTCTGGCCCTGCTCAGCCAGGTCCTGGTGGCCTGGCCCCTGATCAGCCGCCAGCGGGCCATGCTCAAGGAGGAGGCCCTCAAACAGGCCGCGGTCCTGGTCATGGCCCTGGCCGCGGCCAACCGCGAGGCCCTGCGCTCCGGCGACGAGATGATGATCGAGACCCGGCAGCTGGCCCAGATGCCCGGGGTGGTGGCGGTGATGGTCTACGACCGCCAGGGACGTACCCTGGCCCCGGTGGCCCAGCTCCACCAGGTGCCCGACGACCCCCTGAGCCGCCGCGCCCTGGCCGCCCATGGGCTGTTGGTCCAGCCCCGCGGCGAGGACACCTACGACCTGGCCCAGCCGGTTAAGGTGCTCAACCCCAAGAGCGGCAAGTTCGAGAAGGTGGGCACCGCCCGCCTGGTCTTCTCCTTGAGCGAGCTGGCCCGGCGCCAGGGCGGCTCCTGGCGGGCGGCCCTGATCAGCCTGGTGCTCTTGCTGGCCGCGGCGGCCGGGGCCAGCAAGAGCACCAGGCT
>MTPE01000230.1 GCA_002011835.1 Desulfarculaceae bacterium JdFR-95
CCCGCCTCATCCGGCGCCGCAACCCCCTGCCCATGACCTGCGGCCGGGTGTGTCCCCACCCCTGCGAGTCGGTCTGCCGCCGCGGGCGGGTGGATCAGCCGGTGAACATAAACCACCTCAAGCGCTTCTGCTGCGACATCGCCTACCAGGACCTGGACAAGCTCAACCCCACCCCCGCCCCTCCCACAGGCAAGCGGGTGGCCATCGTGGGCGGCGGCCCGGCCGGGCTCACCGCGGCCTACTACCTGGCGCTCATGGGCCACGCCCCCACCATCTTCGAGTCCCACCCCGAGCTGGGCGGCATGCTGCGCTACGGTATTCCGGCCTACCGTCTGCCCAAGGACGTGCTGGATCGCGAGATCGAGGCCATCCTGCGCTTGGGGGTGCAGGTGCGTACCGGCCAGGCCTGGGGGCGCGACTTCCTGCTCACCGACCTCACCGCCCAGGGCTTCCACGCCGTGTTCCTGGGCATCGGCGCCGCGGTCAACCGGCGTCTGGACTTCCTGCCTGAAGACATGCCCGGGGTGAACTATGGCACCCGCTTCCTGGAACAGGTGGCCACCGGCCAGGAGACCGGCCTGCACGGGCGGGTGGCCGTGATCGGCGGCGGCAACACGGCCATGGACTGCGCCCGCACCGCAGTGCGCCTGGGCGCCAGCGAGGTGACCGTGTTCTACCGCCGCTCGCGCAAGGAGATGCCCGCCCAGGACATCGAGGTGGAGGAGGCCCAGGAGGAAGGGGTGCGCTTCGAGTTCTGCGTGGCTCCGGTGGCCGCCCGCACCGAGGACGGCCGCCTCAGCGCCCTGGAGATGGTACGCATGGACCTGTGCGAGGTGGACGCCTCGGGCCGGGCCCGGCCCAAGCCCATCCCCGGCTCGGAGTTCGTGGTGCCCCTGGACTACGTGGTGGTGGCGGTGGGGCAGGTGGTGGACCAGCACACCCTGCAGCAGGACCCCTTGGCCGCCACCTTGGCCCTGAGCCGGCGGGGCACGGTCAAGGGCGACTATCAGACCGGGCTCACCAACCTGGAGGGCGTGTTCGCCGGTGGCGACCTCACCACCGGACCGGCCACGGTGATCGAGGCCATCGGCGCCGCTCGGCGCGCGGCCGTGGCCATGGACCGCTGGCTCAAGGGACAGGACCCCCGTCCCCGCCGCCGCCTGGTCTTCAGCAAGGGCACCCTGAGCGAAGTGGCGGAGGTCAACTTCAGCGGCCGTCCCCAGGCACCGCGGGCGGTGATGCCCACCCGCCCCGCGGCCGAGCGCCGCCGCGACTTCGTCCAGGTGGAGCTGGGCCTGGACGAGGAACAGGCCCTGGCCGAGAGCATGCGCTGCCTGGCCTGCGGCTGCCAGGCGCGACACGACTGCCTGCTGCGCCAGACCGCCGAGGAGCTGGGCATCCGCGACCTGGTGGTCCAGACGCGGGCGCCGGCGGGCTGGCGCATCCGCCGCGACCATCCCCACATCCTGGTGGAAGACAGCAAGTGCGTGGTGTGCCGGCGCTGCCAGCGGGCCTGCGAACACTACCACGGCCGCAGCGCCATCCGGGTGGAGCTGGAGCCGGTGGCGGAGCTGAAGGACTTCCGCGGCCACCGGATCGTCATCGACCAGCACTGCGACTCCTGCGGGCTGTGTGTGGCGGTGTGCCCCACCGGGGCGCTGGCCCCCAAGCCGCCCTGGCCCCAGCCCGGTCCCCTGCCCTTGGAGTGGCGCGAGGCGGTATGCGACCTGTGCGCCCTGGGCTGCGGGCTCAAGGCGGGATGCATCGGCGAACACCTGGCGCGGGTGGAGGGCGAGCCGCGCCCACCGGCCTGGGGCCATCTCTGTCGGCGCGGCCGCTTCGACCTGGTGGCGGCCCGCCACGACCCCGAGCGCATCCTGCGTCCCCACCTGCGCGGCGCGGAGCTGGACTGGGAGAGCGCCCTGGCTACCGCGGCCCAAGAGCTGGGCGCCATCCGCGAGGCAAGCGGCGGCCAGGCCCTGGCCGGCCTGTGCCTGGGACGGGGCACCCTGGAGGAGCTGTACCTGTTCGGCAAGCTGGTGCGCCTGGGGCTGATGAGCAACCACCTGGACTTCATGGCCCCCCAGGAGGAAGAGCCCGTGGCGGGGGCCTTGCTGGCCGACCTGGCGGGAGGGGTGGCGGGCTTCCGTTACGAGGAGGTGGAGGACTGTGACCTGCTGGTGGTGATCGGCTCCGGGGTGTCCAAGCTGGTGCCGCTGTTGGACTCGGCGGTACACCGCATGACCGCCCGGGGTGGGCGCCTGATCCTGCTGGGACGGGACGTGGAGCTCTATCCCCGCGCCCACCTCCACCGCGACCTGCCTCCCGCCGAGGCCCTGGCCTGGACCCGCGCCCTGCTGGCCGAGGGCCATGGGCCAGAGGAGGCACGCGCGCTCTTGTCCGCAGGAAGACGCCGCCTGGTGCTGGTGGCCGAATCGGCCCTGGACGCGGACAGCCGCGCCGTGTTCCAGGATCTGCTGGACGGCCTGGTCCCCCTGGGGGTGGGCGTGGCCCTGGTGCCGGTGGTGCCGGCGGTGCTGGCCCTGCGACGGGCCGGCATCAGCCCGAACCACTACCCCGGCCACCGTCCGGTGAACGAAACCACCCGCCGGGTCATGGAGGCCGCTTCCGAACGGACACTGCCCCGCACGCCCGGCCTGGCCGCCCGCGACATCCTGCGGGCCGCAGCCGAGGGACGTATTCAGGGTCTGGTGATCCTGGCGGGGCACAACCCGCCCTGGGAGTTGCCTTCGGCCTCCCTGCTCACGGCCTTGCAAGGCGTGCCGTTCTCCCTGGTGGTGGCCACCCANCCCAGCCCCCTGGTCGCNCAGGCCACCCTGGTGCTGCCCGGCCTGCTGNGTGTGGAGAAGGCCGGCACCTTCGTGGACGCAGCCGGCCGCCGCCGAGAGGTGGCCGCGGCCCTGCCGCCGCCGGAGGGTGTGCCGGCGACCTGGCACCTGCTGGCCCGGCTCCTGGAGGCCCTGGGCGGCCCGGCTGCGCCGCACGACCTGGTGGCAGTGCAGTCCGAGCTGGTGGTGCTGGACCAGGAGTTCGCCCGTGGGGGAGGTGTGAGATGAACACCCTGGAACAGAGCACCCGCTGGGCCCTGGAACAACTGGAAAGAGCCAACCACATCTTCGAGCCCTATGAGAAGACCTGGTGGTCCCAGTTGGTCAACCTCTTGATCTGGGCCGCGGAGCTGGCCTTGATCTGCCTGTTGGTCCCCTGGCTCACGACCTGAGCCCGCCAGTCCGCTCTCCGCACCAATGACCGCGCCCTCGGCCTCACGAGAACAAGCCCCATGAGAAAAAAATGGCTCATGCGGCGAACGCCGGGGGGAGTAAAGTCATCCCGGGCCGGCCCTGTCAAGGCTGGCCTTGGGCCACCCTGGAAGGGCCATGGCCTCGACAGGGCCGGCCCGGGATGAACAAGATCATGCGCTCGTCTTTGCGAGGAATAATGATATGGCCTTCCGCTTGGACCACAGCCGAGGATACCGCGGCCATGAATCCGTGTAGTATCCCTGTTTCATATCATTTCCCTCGCAAAGACGACGGAATATCATCCCATTCCTTTCCTGTACCGACCCGCCCGGGCCGCGATCCCAAGCTGCTTGTCACCCCGGCGTTTGGCGGATGAGCCAAA
>MTPE01000372.1 GCA_002011835.1 Desulfarculaceae bacterium JdFR-95
GCCCAAAGGGCCACGGCCCCTGCTTTGGCAAAGCAGGGGCGGCCCCTTTCAGGGGCCGCCTCGCTGTGGGGGGGCGGCGCTACTGGCCCCGCACCCGCGCGGCCAGCTCCCGCAGGCGGCCCCACAGCTGGTCCCGTCCCAGGCCGCTCACCGCGGAGAAGGGCACGAACCGGGGGTCGAAAGGCTCCAGGGTGGGACGCAGCCGTGCCAGGCGGGTCGCCTGCTGGTTGCCCGAGAGCTTGTCGGCCTTGGTCACCGCGATCACCGCAGGGATGTGGTGGGCGCGCAGGAAGTCCAGGAGCATGAAGTCTTCGGCGCCGGGGTCGCGCCGGATGTCGATGATCACCACCACGCCGGCCAGGGTCTCGCGGCGGGTGAGGTAGTCCTCCACCATGCGGCGCCAGCCGGCCTTGACCCGGCGCGGCACCTTGGCGAAGCCGTAGCCGGGCAGGTCCACGAAGCGCAGGCGGTCGCCCTCGACGGCGAAGAAGTTGATCTGGCGGGTGTGGCCAGGGGTGGAGGAGACGCGCACCAGCTTGCGCCGGCGCAACAGGGCGTTGATGAGGGAGGACTTGCCCACGTTGGAGCGGCCGGCGAAGGCGATCTCCGGCGGGCCGGGCGGGGGGTAGCCGCGGGGGTCCACCGCCCCGGTGATGAAGCGCGGCTCGCGGCTGGCTCCCCGGCCCATGAGCGTCTCCCCTTCCCCGTTTCAGCGGGCGGCCAGGTAGTCCTTCAGGCGGCGNANNCCCTCGGCGATGTTGGCGCGGTTGTTGGCGTAGGAAAAGCGCAGGTATCCCCGGCCGCCGGGTCCGAAGTCGCGGCCCGGGGTGCAGGCCACGCCGGCCTTCTCCAGGATGTCNAAGGCCAGACGGTACTCGTCGGGGTCGATGTGGTCGCAGCGGGCCAGGACGTAGAAGGCACCGTTGGGAGTGNCGCGGATGCCCAGGCCCAGCTCGCGCAGGCCCTCCACCATGAGGCGGCGGCGGGCGTCGTAGCGCCGGCGCATCTCTTCCACCGCCTGGGCGGCGCGGGGGTCGGTGAGGGCGGCCACGCCCGCCCACTGGGCGATGGAGGGAGCGCAGATGGCGAAGTTCTGGTGCATCTTCTGCAGGGGTCGCACGTACTGNGGCGGCATGATCAGGTAGCCCAGGCGCCAGCCGGTCATGGCGTAGAGCTTGGAGAAGCCCCCCAAGACGAAGGCCCGGTCGGTGTATTCCAGGATGCTGTGNTCCTGGCCCTCGTAGACTAGGCCGTGGTAAATCTCGTCGCTGACCACGTAGGGCGGGCCGTCGGTGCCCGGGGCCAGCTCGGCGATGGCGGCCATGCGCTCCGGCGAGAGGAGCTGACCGGTGGGGTTGGCCGGGGAGTTGATGAGTATGGCCTTGGTGCGCGGGCCCAGACGGGCGGCGATCTCCTCGGGCCGGTACTGGAAGCCGTCCTCCTCGCGCACCGGCACCAACACCGCCCGGCCACCCACGAACTGGATGAAGTTGGTGTAGCAGGCATAGCCGGGGTCGGAGACGATCACCTCCTGGCCCGGCTCCAGCAGGGCCATGAACAGGAGCAGCATAGCCGGGCTGGTGCCGCAGGTGACCAGGATGCGGCCCGGGTCCACCTCCACTCCGTAGCGGCGCCGGTAGTGGTCGGCGATGGCCTGGCGCAGCTCGATCAGGCCCAGGGAGTGGGTGTAGTGGGTCTGGTTCCGCTCCAGGGCGCGCAGGGCGGCCTCCTTGATGCACTGGGGGGTGTCGAAGTCCGGCTCGCCCACCTCCAGGTGCACGATGCTACGGCCGGCCCTCTCCAGCTCCTGGGCCCGCTCCAGCACGTCCATCACGATGAAGGGTGGGATCTCCCTGGCCCGCCGGCTCACGCCCATGAGTCTGCGTCCGTCCCTTCTAGATCACCTTGTTGAGCGAGTATTCGATGATGCCCTCGGCGCCCAGCTCCATGAGCTGGGGAATGAGGTCGCGCACCCGGCTCTCGTCCACCACCGTCTCCACGCTGAACCACTCGCTGCCGTAGAGGTTGGCCACGGTGGGCGAGGTGATGGAAGGCAGGGCCTCCACCACCTGCTGCAGCTTGAGCTTGGGCACGTTCATCTTCAGGGCCACCTTGCGCTCCGCGTCCAGCGCGCCCTTGAGCAGCAGGGCCAGTTGTTCGATCTTCTTGCGCTTGTCCGGGTNCTGCCAGGCCCGTTTGTTGGCGATGAGCTGGGTGGTGGACTCCATCAGCTCCTTGATGATCTTCAGCCCGTGAGCCTTTATGGTGCTGCCGGTCTCGGTCACCTCCACGATGGCGTCGGCCAGGCCGTTGACCACCTTGGCCTCGGTGGCGCCCCAAGAGAAGTGTACCTCCACGGGGATGCCCCGCTCGGCGAAGTAGCGCCGGGTGAAGTTGACCAGCTCGGTGGCCACCCGCTTGCCCGCCAGGTCCTCCTCCCGCTCGATGCCCGAGTCGCGCGCCACGGCCAACACCCACCGCGCTGGCCGCGCCGACACCTTGGAATAGACCAGCTCCTCCACGAAATGCACGTCCGACTCGTTCTCCAGGATCCAGTCCCGGCCGGTGATGCCCGCGTCCAGGGTGCCGCTCTCCACGTAGCGGCTCATCTCCTGGGCGCGGCAGATGGAACACTGGATCTCGGGATCGTCGATCTCCGGGAAGTAGGAACGCCCATTGACGTTGATGCGCCAGCCCGCACGCGCGAACAGCCGCACCGTGGCCTCCTGCAGACTGCCCTTGGGTATGCCCAGCTTGAGCGGCTCCTTCATGGTCACTCTTCCTTCATCCTTCGGCCCGCCGCCTCCGGGCGCACGGGCGGACCGGTTACTTGTCTCCGTAAACCTTCTTGGGGTCGAACACCGGCTGGCCCTCGGTCACCAGACGGTCGCCCTCCACCCGGCGGTAGAAGCAACTGCGCATGCCGGTATGGCAGGCCGCTCCGCCCACCTGCTCCACCTTGAATACCACCGCATCGGCGTCGCAGTCCACGTACACCGCTTTGACCTTCTGCACGTGGCCGCTGGTGCCTCCCTTGTGCCACAGCTCCTGGCGCGAGCGCGACCAATAATGCACTTCGCCGGTCTCCAGGGTCTTCTGCCAGGCCTCGGGGTTGATGTAGGCCAGCATGAGCACCTCGCCGGTGGCGGCGTCCTGGGCGATGGCCGGGATCAGGCCTCCCATCTTCTCGAAGTCCAGCTTCACCATGTCACACCCCTTTCGGCCAGTGAATCAGGTTTTTTAACCCCGTCCCCCGGGCTTGTCAAGGGCGGCGGGACACAACTCCGGTCTTCTCAAGCCCGAGCCTCACCTGCGATACTCTAACCTTCCTGGTCCCGGGCGGCCAACTGGCCGCAGGCCGCGGCGATGTCCTGGCCCCGCGAGGCCCGCACCAGGGCAGTGACGTGGCGGTCGATCAAGACCTGCTGGAAGCGGGCCACGTCCTCCGGCTCTGGTGGGCGGAAGGGGCTGTCCGGGTGGGGATTGTAGGGGATCAGGTTCACCTTGGCCTTGATCCCGTGCAGCCAGCGGGCCAGGGCCCGGGCCTGTTCGGGCCGGTCGTTCACCCCGCCCAACAGCACGTACTCGATGGTGATGCGCCGGGTGGGCTTGAGGGGATAGGCGGCCAGGGCC
>MTPE01000423.1 GCA_002011835.1 Desulfarculaceae bacterium JdFR-95
AGTAGCAGCTCGGCCGCCCGCCTGGGGCCCAGCAGCCGGCCCAGGGTGAGGCTCACCCCGGCGCCGGGCACCAGGCCCACGCCCAGGAAGCCCGGCACCAGCTTGGCCTCCTGGTCGCAGACCACCAGGTCCGCGGCCAGCATCCAGGCCAGGCCCCCGCCGGCAGCCGCACCGTGTACCGCGCAGACCAGCGGCTGGGGCAGGCGCACCAACGCGGCCAGCACCCGGTTGACCCACTTGGTGTACTGCCCGAACAGAGCCCCGGCTCCCCCGTGCCGGCGGCAATACTCCGCCGCGCGGGCCAGGTTGCCCCCGCCGCTGAAGATGCCCCCTGCGCCGGTGAGCACCACCGCCCGCACCTGGGGCCGGCGCGCCAGCTCCTCCAGGGTGTGGGCCAGCTCCGGCCCCAGGTCCTGGTCCATGGCGTTGAAACTGGCCGGGTTGTTCATGGTGACCAGGGCCACGCCCTGCTCCAGCTCCAGCTCCACCAAAGGCATGTCCTCCTCCCGAGGGCCAGCATAGCGCCGGGGCGGAGAGAAATAAAGGGCCAGACCAGACGCGCCCCCAAGGCCGAGCAGGCTCCGCCGGCCGGTGCGGGAACAGACGCGGGGGACGCCCCCGAAAATGCCGCGGCAGTGGGCGGAGAGAGAAAAGTGGCTCAGCCAGCAAATGAGGAGAGGCAGCTCCGGGGATGAGGGCCTGGCCGGGGGTCAGCCCGCGGGCTCATTCCCGCGGGGCGATGCCCGAGCGCTGGGCCAGGACGTGGCGGTAGACCTCGGTGAGCAGTTGGGACAGCTTGTGCTTGGTCTTGGGGTCCATCTCCACGAACTGGAAGCTGGTCACCCGCCGCTCCCACCCCAGGCGGTCGCGCACCTTGTCGGTGCGCACCACCTTGCCCGTGAGCATCAGCTTGAGCTCACCGCTGATCAGCATCAGGGGCAGGCGTCGGCCCTTGGAGAAGTACCAGCCCAGGTCGTGGTAAACTTGGGCTCCGCCCATGCTGATGTCCATGAGCCCCAGGGGGGTGCCTTCGGGCCAGATGACCAGGCGCAGATCCAGGTCGTCGGGAGGCACTACGCGGAAGGCGGTGCGTACCGAGACCGGCACCAGTTTCTTCGGTCCGTCCACCACGATCACCGGCTCGGTGAGGTGCTGGGAGACGCGGTAGTCGGGGATCACCTCCCGGATGGGAGTGGCATAACCCACGCGCAGCCAGCGGCCGCCGGGCACGTCGAAGTAGCGCGAGAGAAAGGTCAGCTCCACCAACTGCCCCACCTGGGAACGCAGGATGGGAGGAGCGGTCTGGGCCAGGTAGAGTCGGCCCTGCTCGTCGATGTCCTCGATCAAACTGTGACGGACCTCGATCTCCTCGGCCCACAGGTCCGTGCCCAGGATGATGTCCACGTGGTGGCGCAGGCGGATGTTGGTGGCGATCAGCCGCTCCTGCGAGGGAAGCGGCATGCTGGAGGTGCGCCGCCGGCTGAGCAGGTCGCTCAAGGGCAGGTCCACCGGCGGCGGCGCCGCCGGACCCTTGCGCCGAGCCGGCTTGATGCGAGTAGCCTCTTCCGCCTCGGCCCGCTCCAACAGCCCCAGACGTCGCGCCTGCGCCCGCTCCCGCTCCCGCCGCTTCTCCCGCCTACTCTTGCCCCCTGGCAGTCGAGCTATGCGCACCTCGTATCTCCCCAGACAAGGGTAACGATTTCATTATAGTACAGGTGACACGCCCAGAGGGGAAACTACAGGAGGCCCTCGTTTCTTTTTCCTCTCCGCTTCTCAACCGTCCCCGGCTCAGAGACGGCAGCGCTGTTTGGGGGAGTCTTCCAGGGCCAAGTCCACCAGGCGGTTTACCAGGGCGGGGAAGTCCATGCCCGCGGCCTGGGCCGCCAGGGGCAGGAGGCTGGTGGGGGTCATGCCAGGGATGGTGTTGGTCTCCAGGATGACCGGGCCGCGTTCGGTGAGGATGAAGTCGGAGCGGGAGTAGCCTTTCAGGCGCAGGGCACGGTGGGCTCGCACGGCCAGGGTTTGGATGCGGCGGGTGACGCGTGCGTTGAGTCGGGCGGGACATATCTCCTGGCTGGCGCCGGGACGATACTTGGCCTCGAAGTCGAAGAAGCCGTGTTTCTCTCCGGGGATGATCTCCACCAGGGGCAGGGGTTGGGGGTCGCGGTTGCCCAGCACGGCACAGGTGATCTCGCGGCCGGGAAGGTATTTTTCGGCCATGACTTCGTGGTCCAGTTCCCAAGCGGCGCGGATGGCGGACATGAGATATTTCTTGTAGCGCACGATACTGACACCGAAGGAGCTGCCTTCGCTGGCGGGCTTTATCACCACGGGCAGGCCCACCTTGTCCAGGACCTTCTGGGCGGCCTTGGGTTGGCCGCGGCGCAACAGGACATGGGGCGCCACGGGGATACCCGCGCGGCGGTAATGGATCTTGGCCAGGGGTTTGTTCATGGCCAGGGCGCAGCCCACCACCCCGGAGCATTGATAGGGCACACCCAGCAGGTCCAGCATACCCTGGATGGTGCCGTCTTCGCCGCCGCGGCCGTGTAACATGACCAGGGCCAGGTCCAATTTTGGGGCGTCGTGCACCAGCCGCGCCAGGTCCACCAGGGGGTCGTAGACCCGCACGCGGTAGATGGCCGGGTTCAGGGCGCTGGCCACGGCCCGACCCGAGGCCAGGGACACCTCGCGCTCGGTGGAGGTACCACCCAGGATCACTCCCACGGTGAGGCGTTTACATTCAGGCACCACCCCCTCCGTCCAGGCTGAAAAGGTCTTCGGGCCGATGGCGACCACCCATGGCCGCAAACAGTTGTGCCTCGGCGGCACGCGCCCGCTGGTAACCCCATTCCATGCGCCGGAGGCGCTCGGGGTCACCCCGACCGTAGCGCTCTTTGATGTAGGCGAAGCGGCTGTCCAGGTCCACCACCCGGTCGTGGGTGACCCGCTTGTCCGCGTAGTTCACCACCATGGTCTCGTCCAGGGGATGGTCTTCGGGCAGGTACACGTGGGTGGCTACCAGGTAGGCCAACTCGGGGTAACCCAACCGCTTGAGGATGCGCTCGCCTTCCTTGGCGTGCAGCTTGTCCGTACCCAGACAGATGGTCTTGGCCAGGTCGTGTACCAAGGCCCCGATCTCCACCGCCGGACGATAGAGCTGCTCCCCCGCCTCGATCAGCCAGTCAGCCAGGGTCACCGCTACCTTGGCCACCATCAAGGAGTGGGCACGGATGTTGGGCAACATGCCATACTCGTCCCACCAGCGAAAGACCGTCTCCCGGTCCGGCAAGGGGCTCTGAGGGGTTATGCGCTTGTACTCACTGAACTTCCACACGAATACCCCTTTCCACCTCCACTCCGGGTATCTCTCTGGCCAGAGCCACCAACGTCTGGGCCAACAGCCGCCCCGCCTCCGGGGACAGCTCCACCGCCCGCTCCCCTATCCACATGCGCACCTCACCAGAAGACCGCACCTCCCTGGTGTGGGCCAACACGAACTCCGCCACCGCTCTGGGATCGTCCGCGTCCAACACCGGCAACCCCGCCTCTTGGCCTCTACCCCCCCGCCGCGCCAAGGCCAACAGCCGCCCCCCAGAGGGCAACATGGGCTCCCGCCC
>MTPE01000060.1 GCA_002011835.1 Desulfarculaceae bacterium JdFR-95
GGGGGGCCGCCGTTGACAAGCAAGCGGGGCGCCGTTCGCTGGGGGACGGCGCCCCGGGGCTCTAGCCTATGGCCGCCCGCTCCTTGGCCAGGATCTGGGCGTCGGTGAAGTGCTGCAGGGTGATGGCCTTGCCGGGACACTCGGCGGCGCAGGCCCCGCAGCCGTAGCACTGGGCCACCTCGATGTAGGCGGCGCCGTTCTTTATCTTGGGCACCCCGTAGGGGCAGGTACGCACGCAGGTCAGGCACACGCTGCACTTGGCCGGGTCCACCGTGGCCACCACCCCGCCCACGCGGATCTTGTCCTTGGCCAGCACGGTCAGCGCCCGACCCACCGCGGCGTCGGCCTGGGCGATGGCCTCGTCGATGGGCTTGGGGAAGTGGGCCAGCCCGGCCAGGTAAAGGCCCTCGCTGGCGAAGTCCACCGGCCGCAGCTTCATGTGGGCCTCCAGGAAGAAGCCCTCGGCGTTGAGCTGGGCCTTGAAGGCCTCGGCCACCTCGCCCACCGGGTTGGGCTCTATGGCCGCGGCCAGCACCAGCCGGTCCACGCTGAAGCTCACCTCCCGGTCCAGCACGTGGTCGCGGGTGATCACGCGCACCTTGTCGCCGTCGGCCTCCACCGTCGGCTTGCGGTCCACGTCGTAGCGGAAGAACAGCACCCCCAGCTCGCGGGCCTTCTTGTAGAGGTCCTCGCGTACGCCGTAGGTGCGGATGTCGCGGTAGAGCACGTAGACCTGGGCCTCGGGGTTCTGCTCCTTGATGCGGATGGCGCTCTCCATGGTGTGGGTGCAGCACACCTTGGAGCAGTAGGGACGCTCCGGCTCGCGCGAGCCCACGCACTGGATGAAGGCCACCGCCTCCAGCTTGCCGGCCAGCTCGGGGTCTTCCTTCCACTGGGCGTCGAAGCCCAGGGAGGTGACCACCGCCTGGTGCTGGCCGTAGAGGTACTCGCTGGGAGTGGACTCCTTGCCGCCGGTGGCGATCACCACCACCCCGAAGGTCACCTGGATCTGGCTGCCGTCGGCCTGCTTGATGTCGGCGGTGAAGTTGCCCACGAAGCCGCCGGCGCCCACCACCTCGCTGTTTAGGTACAGGGTGATGTTGGGGTGCTGCTCCACCTTGGCGATCAGCTCCTCCAGGTAGGGGGCCACGGGCTCGCCCTTCCAGGTGTAGAGTAGGCGGTGGGCATTGCCGCCCAGGCGGTCGCTCTTCTCCACCAGGTGTACGGGGTATCCCGCGTCGGCGAAACGCAGGGCCGCGTTCATGCCCGCCACACCGCCGCCCACCACCAGGGCGCTCTTGGTCAGGTCCAGGTCCACCTGCTGCAGGGGCTCGATCANGGCGGCCTTGGCCACGGCCATGCGCACCAGGTCCTTGGCCTTCTCCGTNGCCTTCTCGGGCTCCTTCTGGTGCACCCAGGAGTCCTGGTCNCGGATGTTGGCCATCTCGAACAGGTACTTGTTCAGGCCCGCCTCGCGGATGGTCTCCTGGAACAGGGGCTCATGGGTGCGCGGGCTGCAGGAGGCCACGATCACCCGGTTGAGGTTGTGCTCCTCGATGGCCTCTTTGATCTTGGCCTGGGTGTCCTGGGAGCAGGTGAAGAGGTTGTCCTCCACGTGCACCACGTAGGGCAGGGTGGCGGCGTATTCACGCACCGCGGGCACGTCCACCACCCCGCCGATGTTGATGCCGCAGTTGCACACGAACACCCCGATGCGCGGCTCCTGGCCGGAGACGTCCTTCTCCACCGGATAGACCACCTCCTTGGTCAGGGTGCCGCGGCTCTCGGCCAGGTCCACGCTGCTGGCGCAGGCCGCGGCCGAGGCCTCCATCACCGCCTGGGGGATGTCCTTGGGCCCGGCGAAGCAGCCGCAGGCGAACACCCCGGGACGGCTGGTGGCCACCGGAGCGAAGGAGCTGGTCTCGGTGAAGTGGTAGGGGCTCAGCTCCACCCCCAGCCGCTCGGCCAGCTCCACCGCCTCCTCTCCGGTCTGCAGGCCCACGCTGAGCACCACCATGTCGAACTCCTCGCTGGTGGGCTTGCCGTCCTCGGTGACGTAGTTGATGCGCAGGCGGTCGCCCTCGATGGGGTCGATGGAGTGGATGCGGCTGCGGATGAAGCGCACCCCGTGTTCTTCGCGGGCGCGCTCGTAGTACTTCTCGAAGTCCTTGCCGTAGGTGCGCATGTCCATGAAGAAGATGGCGGTGTCCAGCTCGCCGGAGGCGTGTTCCTTGGCGATCACCGCCTCCTTGATGGCGTACATGCAGCACACGGCCGAACAGTAGCCGTTGTCGCAGCGGTTGATGTCGCGGCTGCCCACACACTGCAGCCAGGCGATCTTCTGGGGCTCGGCCCCGTCGCTGGGCCGCTGCAGGTGGCCCTGGTAGGGGCCGCTGGCCGAGAGCACCCGCTCGAACTCCATGGAGGTGAGCACATTGGGGTGCTGGGTGTAGGCGTAGGTGTCGAAGGCGCTGGGGTCGAAGGGATCGAAACCCGGGGCCAGGATCACGCTGCCCACCTTGAGCTCCAGGTCGCGGGGCTGCTGGTCGTGGATGGGGGCGTTGGCCTTGCAGGCCTCCACGCACTGGAAGCACTCGCAGCACACTCCGCAGTTGAGGCAGCGCTCGCCCTCGGCCGCGGCCTGCTCCGGGCTGAGGGCGGACTCGAAGGGCTCGAAGTCCTTGACGCGCTCCGCAGCGGGGCGCTGGCTGGGCCGGGCGCGGTCGCGGCGCTCCAGGTCGGGCGGGATGGGGTTCCAGTTGCCCTGGCCGTCCTCGGGCAAGGTGAGCTTCTGGCGGCCGGCGGCCAAGTCCTCGCCCTTGAACATGCGCTCGATGCTGATGGCCGCCTCGCGGCCCGCGGCCACGGCCCCGATGGCGATCCAGGGCCCGCTCACCACGTCGCCGCCCGCGAACACGCCCTCCAGGTTGGTGGCCATGGTCACGGGGTCGGTCTGGATGGTGCCGCGAGGGGTGAGCTGAAGGCCGTTGTCCTCGCCCAGCCAGGACAGGTCGGTGCGCTGGCCGATGGCGGTGATGACCAGGTCGGCCTCCAGGGAGTCGGTCTGGTCCTCGTCGTAGGTGGGGGAGAAGCGGCCCTCCTCGTCGAACACGCGGGTGCAGCGCTTGAGCACCAGGCCGGTGGCCTTGCCGCCCTGGGTGGTGATCTCCTTGACCCCCCAGCGGTGGAGGAAGGTGACGCCTTCCTCTGCGGCCTCCTCGATCTCCCAGGGGCTGGCGGGGCACTCCTCCTCGGACTCCAGCATGACCATGGTGACCTGCTGGGCGCCTTGACGCAGGGCGCTGCGGGCGGCGTCCACGGCCACGTTGCCGCCGCCCACCACCACCACCTTCTGGCCGGCGGGCACCTCCTGCTCCAGGGCCAGGCCCTGCAGGTAGTCCAGGGCGCTGATCACGTTGGCGCTGTCCTCGCCGGGGACGTTGAGCTTGAAGCTCTGGGGTGCGCCCACGCCGATGAATACGGCGTCATACTGCTCGCGCAACTGGGCGAAGGAGATGTCCTTGCCGATGGGGGTGTTGAGCTTGATCTCCACCCCCATGCGCTGGATGTTGGCGATCTCGCGCTCCAGGGTGCTGCGGGGCAGGCGGTAGGCCG
>MTPE01000196.1 GCA_002011835.1 Desulfarculaceae bacterium JdFR-95
ATATCATCTTCCGCGCAAAGACGACGAAATATCATCCTGTACCGACCCGCCCGGGCCGCGATCCCAAGCTGCTTGTCACCACGGCGTTCCCCGGATGAGCCAAAAATTTTTCGGCCTCAGCCCCTTTCGCCTTAGGGGGAAAGACGGCTAGGCCGAAGGACCGCCGAAGGCTCGGCCCAGGCCCATGAGCACGGCCAGATCACCTTGGGCCTGGTAGTCGCCCTGCATGAGGGCTTCTTGTCCGTCGCGGCGTCCGGCCATGATCTCCAGCCAGATGTCGAAGGGCGCGCTTATCACCAGGTCGGGCTCCGCGGCCGGACCCACGCTGGTGGTCAGTTTGCCTTCGGCGATATGCAGGTGGCAGACCCCGCTGGGCCGGCCCGAGAACTCGAACTGGATCACCGCGGTGAAGTCGCCCGCGGCCTGGGGGTCGAAGGCGGTCTTCATCAGCAGGAGGAACTCCTCCAGGGTCTCGGGCCGGGGGATGAGCCCGCGCTTGGCGAACTGCAGGGGACTGACCTTCTCGGCGATGCAGGTGCGCCAGAACAGGTTGGCCATGGCCTGCATCTCCTTGACCTCGCCCAGGGGCTGGCGGATGCGGGCCAGGGTCTGTTCCGAGACCGCGCCGTCCTCCACCAGCTCGCGGCCGGCCCTCTCCACCGCGTCCAGCACGTCCTCGCGCACCGCCCGGGGGGCGAAGGGCAGGCCTTCGGCCCCGGCGCGGTAGATCTCGGCCATGACCCCCCGGTTGAACACCGTACGCACGTAGTGGGACAAGGGCGCGAACACCGTGTCCTCGGGAAAGCCGGCCACGGACAGGAACACCAGCCGCGGCGGCCGGAAGCGCCAGGGATGGCTGGTGCCGTCCGCATCCTCCACCATGAAGGGCTCCAGGGCGGGCAGGGTGCGTTCGATGAAGGCCTTTAGCTGGGCGTTGATGGTGAAGTGGTANAGGGGGCTGGCNTANACCGCCACGTCGCTGTCCCGCCACAGGGGGAACAGCTCCCGGGTCATGTCGTCCTGGTGAATGCAGGTGCCGGGGCTCTTGGTCCAGCAGGAGAAACAACCCTGGCAAAAATTGATCTTCTTGTCCTTCAGGTTCACCACCGTCACCTCGGCGCCGGCCTGGCGCATACCTTCCACCAGCCGCGCCAACAACATCTCGGTCTTGCTGGCCACCCCTACGCGGGGACTGGAGTTCACGGCCATCACTTTCATGGGGCTTCCTCTCTTTCTTCTGGCGCAAATAGGCCTTTGATGGCGAAGGAAATCTATGGCTTCAGGCTAGGGGTAGACAGCATAAAAGTCAAACGGGAACTGCTATTTTTGGGCTGCCGGTTTTTTGAAGGAAGAGGGGATTTCCTGGTTTGAAAATCATTGGCAGATAGGGCATACTTGGTGCTTAGAAAACGATAGGCTTTCAGGGATTTGTCCTCAGGAGGAAGGCGGTGGCCAAGCAAGAAATCCTGCTGGAGAGCGGCACCAACGAAGTAGAAATCGCCGAGGTGATCCTCTGCGGCCAGAGCTTTGGCGTCAACGTGGCCAAGATACGGGAGTTCATTCCCTTCGAGGGCTTGACCGTCAGTCGCCTTCCCGGTCGGCACCCCTCGGTGCAGGGGGTGTTCATCCTGCGGGGCAAGTCCATTCCTTTGATCCGCCTGGAGGACCATCTCAACCTGCAGTGCGGGGAGCGCTCCAAGCAGCCGGTGGTGGTGATCACCGAGTTCAACCACATGACCACCGCCTTCGTGGCCGACCACATCGACCGTATCCACCGTGTGTCCTGGACCGAGTTCAAACCCCTGAGCACGGTGTTGGCCGGTGACTCGCCTTACGTGGTGGGGACCATCACCCTGGGCGAGCAGGAGGTGCTCATCCTGGACTTGGAGCACATCATCGGCGAGATCTTCCCCAGCAGCGTGATCAACTACGACGAGAGTGCAATCCAGAAGGAGGCCCTGGCCCCCACCCGCCAGCAGGCCCACCTCATCTTTGCCGAGGACTCGGCCATCATCCGCTACCAGGTGAGCAAGATCCTCAAGGAAGTCGGCTACATCGATTTGGCCATGTTCGACAACGGTGCCAGTGCCTTGGAGGAGGTGGAGCGCCGCAGAGACCAGGCCCGCGAAGAGGGCAAGGAGCTGCAGGAGCTGCTCACCCTGGTGCTCACCGACATCGAGATGCCCAAGATGGACGGACTCACCCTGTGCCGGCGNATAAAGAAAGACCTGCGCCTGGAGGTGCCGGTGGTGATGTTCTCCTCCCTCATCAACGAGCAGATGGCGCGNAAGTGCGAGTCCGTGGGNGCCGACGCCTTCACGGCCAAGCCCGAGACCACCCGTCTCATCGAGCTGTTGGACCAGTTCTGCCTGCAGGGGGACGCACCCGCCTCCTAGGCCGGGCGTCCCTGGGAGACCCAGAGCTGGAGATGGGCGCACCCGGCTCCTGAGCGGCAGGCCAGGCAGAGCTCCCTCACCCGGAAGCACCGCAAAAACCCTGGTCATTCGTCCTGCCTCCGCGGGCAACTACACCGTAGTCCTGTATTTTGGGGAGAGTCCGGCCCAGTCCTTTGGGGGCTTGTCCTGGCCGCCCACTTCGGACGAGGGGGCGGCGTGCCATCCTGCCCGGTTGCCGGCTCGTCTTCGGTCCGCGCGGCAGAGGCCTCATTTCGCCGGCCCCGGCAGCCGCGGCAGGGGCAGTCCCCGGGCCAGGCGGTCGGCCAGGCGGGTGGTCTCGGGCAGGCGGTAGCGGGGGGTGCAGGCCAGCACCAGATCGATGGCCGTGGTCAGACCCACGCGGTGGCCGGGGGAGACGAACACCGGCTTTACCCCCGCCCGGGTGCGCAGGACCGCGCCCACCACCTCTCCCCGGTGGCGCAGGGGGGACCAGTCGCCCTTGCGGGGGCCGGGTGGCTGGTATTCCCCCACCAGGCGGCTCTTGGCCACGCCGATGCTGGGCAGCTCCGCCGCCACCCCCAGGTGGCAGGCCAGGCCCAGGCGGCGGGGGTGGGCCAGGCCCTGGCCGTCGCAGAGGAGCAGGTCGGGCGGCCGGCTCAGGCGGGCCAGGGCGGCCAGGGCGGGAGGTACCTCGCGGAAGGAGAGGAACCCCGGCCGGTAGGGGAAGGGCACCGGAACCTCGGCCACGGCGGTCTCCAGGACCGCCAGCCCGGGAAAGGACAACACCACCACCGCGGCCCGGGCGGTTTCGCCCCCGCGGGGATAGTGCACGTCCACGCCTGCCACCCGCTGCACCCGGCCCAACCGGTCGCGCCTCTCCACCCGCGCGGCCAGCTCCTCCTGTCGGCGGCGCGCCTCGGCCAGGCTTTGGGGCCAGGGCTGCATGCCTCTTCTAATCCCGCGCCGGGGAGAGACAAGTCAACCCCTGGGGCCGCATCCCGCGGCCCCAGGGGTAGGTTGGGGTGATGGTGGCGGGCCCCCCAGGGGAGGACCAGGGACCCGCCACCGAGGTGAGGAGGTTGGGAGGGAAGGAGCCTAGTACCAGCAGGGACCGTGGTGGCCCCAGCCGCGGGCGAAACCGCGGCCCGGCCAGCCGTAGCCATAGCCACCCGCGGGCAGGCCCGCCTCACCGGCCTTCTTGATCAGCTCGGCCC
>MTPE01000137.1 GCA_002011835.1 Desulfarculaceae bacterium JdFR-95
GCGGGTGCCGCGCCAGGGGCGGGTGGAGGCCAGGGTGGTGACCCGCACCTGCCAGGCCATTCCCTCCGGGCTGCGGCCGCGGTAGGTGCCCGGCCGGAGGCTGGGCCGGCTCAGCCACTGGTCCATGACCTGGCGGGCCGCGGCCAGGGCCTGCAGGCGCCCGCGGGCCTGGGCGCGGGTGGCGGCCTGGGAGGTCATCAGGCCCAGGACCGCGGCCACGGCCAACCCCGCCAGGGCCAGGGCCACCAGCACCTCCAGCAGGCCGAAGCCCCTACTGCTCCCAGGAGGTAATGTCCGCGTCCTCACCGCTGCCCCCCGGCTCGCCGTCCCGCCCCAGGGAGAGCAGGTCGTAGTCCCCGTGCTCCCCCGGACAGCGATACACGTAAGGATGGCCCCAGGGGTCCTTGGGCACCCCCTTCTCCAGGTAGGGTCCGTTCCAGCCCTCCAGGCCCTCCACCGGTGTGACCAGGGCCTCCAGACCCTCGTCGCTGGTGGGATAGCGGCCCACGTCCAGGCGGAACTGGGCCAGGGCCTCCTCCAGTTGGGCGATCTGGGTCTTGGCGATCTGGCGCTTGGCCTTGTCCAGGGTCCCGAACAGTCTGGGGCCCACCAGCGCGGCCAACAGCCCCAGGATGATGACCACGATCAACAGCTCCAGCAGGGTGAAGCCGGCCTGGCGGCGGCGCCTCGGTCCCTGCGGCCTGCGTACCCCAACTCCGTGCCATGCGTGCATAAGCGCCCTCTTTCCTCACAGACCCCCCTGGGTGAGGGTGAAGATGGTGGTGAGCATGGTGACCACCACGAAACCCACCAACAGCCCCATGACCAGGATGATGGCCGGCTCGGTGATCACCAACAGGCGTCCCAGAGTGAACTTGACCCGACTCTCCAACAGCTCCGCCGCCCGCTGCAGCATGGTGGCCAGGGAGCCGGTCTGCTCACCCAGGGCCACCAGGCGTAGGGCGGTGCGGGGGAAGTAGGAGCAGGCCCCCAGGGCGGTCACCAGGCTGCTGCCCTCCTTGAGCCCGCTGTCCAGACCGGCCAGGCCCTGGCGGAAGGCGGGGTTGCTCACCGCGGCCGCGGCGTAGCCGCAGGCCTGGTTTATGGGCACCCCGCTGGCCAGCATCAGCCCCAGGCTGCGGCAGAACACCACCCCCTGCCAGTCGGCCACCAGCCGCCCCACCGTACCCGCCTTGAGCAGGGCCCGGGCCAGGGCCAGGCGGTTGGCCGGCGAGCGCAAACCCACCCCCGCCAGGGCCACTCCCGCGGCCAGAAGCAGCAACAGCACCAGGCCGTAGCGTTCCACCGCCTGGCCGATCCACACCAGGGCCGCGGCCGCCGGCGGCAGAGCGAGGTTCATGTCCTGGAACACCTGCACGAAGGAGGGCAGCACGTAGACCAGGATGAAGCCCACGGCCAGGAGACTGAACCCCAGAAGCACCGCAGGGTAGAAAACGGCCGAGACCAGGTTGCGTTTCAGCTCCTGGTTGCGGGCCAGCATGGCCGCCAGGTGCTCCAGCACCACCGGCAGGTTGCCGCTCATCTCCCCCACCCGCACCATGCCCACGAAGGCCTCGTCGAACCCGGCCCGGCTCTGGCCCAGGGCGAAGGACAGGCCCGCACCCTCGCGCACCCGCTGCACCAGCTCGGCGCACAAGCCGCGCAGGCGGGGCGACTCCAGCAGGCCCCCCAGGGACTCCAAGGCGTAGTCCAGGGGGATGTCGGCCTTGAGCAGGATGGCCAGGGCCTCGGTGAACTGGTGTATCTCCTCGCCTCTCAGCCTGGCGGCCATGCCCACCCCCTACACCGAGGTCACCCGGAGCACCTCCTCCAGGCTGGTGACGCCCCGGGACACCTTCTCCCAGCCGTGCTGGCGCAGGGTGCGCATGCCTTGGGCCAGACCCTGGCGGCGCAGGGCCTCGGTGTCGGCCCGGCGGTTGATCAGCTCCCGCAGGGGGTCGGTGACCTCCAGCAGCTCGAAGATGCCGGTGCGGCCGGCGTAGCCCCGCTGGTTGCAGCGCTCGCAGCCCGTGCCGCGATAGATCGTGTGTTCGCCGGCCGGGGCCTCGATGCCGTGGCGGGCCAGTACCTCTGCGGGCACGGTGGTGGGCCGCCGGCAGGCGGGACACAGCCGCCGCACCAGGCGCTGGGCCAGCACCGCGGTCAGGGCCGAGGAGATGAGGTAGCCGTCCACGCCCATGTCCTGCAGGCGGGTGATGGCGCCGGCGGCGTCGTTGGTGTGCAGGGTGCTGAAGACCAGGTGTCCGGTGAGCGCGGCGTGGATGGCGATGCCGGCGGTCTCGCGGTCGCGGATCTCCCCCACCAGGATGATGTCCGGGTCCTGGCGCAGGATGGAGCGCAGCCCGTTGGCGAAGGTGAGCCCGATGGCGGTGTTGACCTGGATCTGGTTCACCCCGGGCAGGCGGTACTCCACCGGGTCCTCGATGGTAACGATCTTGGCCTCGGGGCTGTTGATGCGGGCCAGGGCGGCGTAGAGGGTGGTGGTCTTGCCGCTGCCGGTGGGGCCGGTGACCAGCAGCAGGCCGTGGGGCCGCCGGATCAGCTCCTCCAGGCGGCCCAGCTCCTTCTCTCCCACCCCCAGGCCCTTCAGCTCCCAGCCCAGGGTGTCGCGGTAGAGGATGCGCAGCACCACGCTCTCCCCGAAGGAGGTGGGCAGGGTGGAGACCCTGAGATCCAGGTTGCGTCCCCCCACCTTGAGCATGATGCGGCCGTCCTGGGGCAGGCGGCGCTCGGCGATATTGAGCCGGGCCATGACCTTGATGCGGCTGGTGAGCGGGGCGTGGAAGCTCTTGTCCAGGCGCTGGTGCTCGTGCAGCACCCCGTCGATGCGGTAGCGCACGCGCAAGGATTGTTCCTGGGGCTCCAGGTGGATGTCGCTGGCCCCCAGGTTCACGGCCCGGTCCACCAGGAAGTTGAGCAGGCGGATCACCGGGGCCTCGGAGGCCAGCTCGTCCTCGCCCTCCAGGGCCAGGCCCTCCTCCAGGGGCCCCAGCTCCTGCCCGCCCAGGGCCTCCAGGCCCCGGCGGCCCAGGCCGTAGTCCGACTCCACCTTGCGCAGGATGCGCTCCTCAGAGGCCAGCAGGGGCACCACCTCCCGGCCCGTGATCTGGGCCAGGGCCTCCAGACCCCCCGTGGCGAAGGGGTCGGCCACCGCCACCTTGAGCCGGCCGTTCTCCTCGCCCACCGGCACCATGCGGTTGGCCTTGAGGAACTGGTAGGTCAAGCCTTCGATGGGCTCGCCGGAGGGGGAGAAGTCCTGGTCTCCGGCCAGGGCCAGCCCGCTGTAGGCGGCCAGCTCGGCCAGCAGGTCCTCCTCGGAGACGTGGCCCATGCCCACCAGGATGCGCAGGGCCTCGGCCAGCTCACCTCCGGCACGGCTGCGGGCCTCCTCCCACTGGCCGGGTTTTATCAGCCCCTTGGCCACCAAGTGGGCCCCGAAGGGGGCCTTGAGCCCGCCCAGAGGCGGCCGGCGGTCAGTGGCCTGCTTGTCCGTTTGCCCCGCGATGGTTCCCCTCCCGTGTCGTGGTAAGGCTTGGGCCCGCCCCCGCTCCCCAGGCCCCCGGCCTGGGGA
>MTPE01000266.1 GCA_002011835.1 Desulfarculaceae bacterium JdFR-95
CCTTCCCGGCGCCGCCCCCACCCCCAGCTTCACCACAGACCCTTGGCCCAGGCCACCAGCCGGCCCAGGTATTCGTACAGGGCGCCCTCGCTGAGGCCCAGGCCGCGGCTCTGGGGGATGAAGTCGTCGTAGGAGAGCCGCCAGCCGCGGGTGCGGAAGCCCACCGGCGCGGGGATGGGCTCCAGGCCCTGAGCCCGGAACACGGCCAGGGCGCGGGGCATGTGCGCGGCCGAAGTGACCAGGACGAAGGGTCGTCCGGCCAGGCGCGGGCGTAAGTTTTGGGCCTGGTCGGCGGTGTCCCAGGAGGCGGTTTCCAGCACCAGGGCCAAGCGGGGCACTCCCCAGTCCTGGGCCACTGCGGCCATGGCCTGGGCATCACCGCCGCCGCCGTGGAAGCTGCCCCCGCTCAGCACCAGACGCGCTCCGGGCAGCCGCCGCCACAGGCGCACCCCTTCGGCCAGGCGCTGCAAGCTGGAGGTAGAGAGCCGGTCCACCGGGTCGCCCCGGCGGGGAAAGCTGCCTCCGCCCAGGACCACCACCTCACGCACGCCCAGGGCGGCCAACTGCACCGGGTCGGCGTAGTCGCCCGCGGCCCGCTCCAGGGAGGACATCAGCAGGTTGCCCGTGGCGGGCAGGGACAAAACCAACAAGAGCAGCCAGCACAGAGCCACCAGCCGTGACCCCCAGCGCCGCCGCGGCCACAGGCGCCAGGCCACCCACCCCACCAGTCCCCCGCTCAGCGCCAGGCCCAGGGGGAACACCAGCCGGGCCACCACCTTCTTGAGCACGAACAGCAGCTCGGCCATGGCCTCCCCGTGCCTACACGCCGGCGGTGCGGAAGGCCGCGGCCACGATCTGCTGCGCCTCGGCCAGGATCTGGCGCAGGTGTTCCTCGCTGCGGAAGCTCTCGGCGTAGATCTTGTAGATGTCCTCGGTGCCCGAGGGCCGGGCCGCGAACCACCCCTGGGCCGTCACCACCTTCAGGCCCCCGATGGGCGCGCCGTTGCCCGGGGCATGGGTCAGCTTGGCCGTGATCTTATCCCCGGCCAGCTCACGGGCGGTGACCAGCTCGGGCGAGAGCCGCTTGAGGGCCTCCTTCTGGGCCGGGGTGGCGGGGGTGTCCAGGCGCTGGTAGTAGGAGCGGCCGAAGCGCTCCTCCAGCTCGGCGTAGACCTGGGCCGGGTCGCGCTCCAGGCGGGCGGTGAGCTCCGCGGCCAGCAGGTCCATGATGATGCCGTCCTTGTCCGTGGTCCAGACCGTGCCGTCCCGGCGCAGGAAGCTGGCCCCGGCGCTCTCCTCGCCCCCGAAGGCATACTCGCCCGAGCCCAGCCCGGCCACGAACCACTTGAACCCCACCGGCACCTCGCGCAAGGGCCGCCCCAGGTCCTCGGCCACGCGGTCGATCATGGCGCTGGAGACCAGGGTCTTGCCCACCGCAGCCTCCGGCCTCCACTCCGGCCGGTGCTGGAACAGGTACCACACCGCCGCGGCCAGGTAGTGGTTGGGGTTGAGCAGGCCCGCGCCGCGGGTCACGATGCCGTGGCGGTCGTAGTCCGGGTCGTTGCCGAAGGCGATGTCGAACTGCTCTCGCAGGGAGATGAGCCGGGCCATGGCATAGGGCGAGGAGCAGTCCATGCGGATCTTGCCGTCCTTGTCCACGGTCATGAAGGAGAAGGAGGCATCCACCCGGGGGTTGACCACGGTCAGGTCCAGGCGGTAGCGCTCGGCCAGCGGCTCCCAGTAGGCCACGCCCGAGCCGCCCATGGGGTCCACCCCAATCTTGAGCCCCGCCGCGGCCACCACCTCCAGGTCCACCACCCGGGCCAGGTCCTCCACGTAGGGGGTCACGTAGTCGTACTGGTGAGTGGTGTCGGCCTCGAGCGCCCGGGGCAGCGACACCCGCCGCACCTTGTCCGCGCCCTGCTCCAGGATCTGGTTGGCCCGCTCCTCGATGGCCGCGGTCACCTCTGGCTCGGCCGGGCCGCCGTGGGGCGGGTTGTACTTGAAGCCGCCGTCCTCGGGCGGGTTGTGGGAGGGGGTGATCACCACCCCGTCGGCCAGACCCTGCTCCCGCCCCCGGTTGTGGGTCAGGATGGCGTGGGAGATCACCGGCGTGGGGGTGTAGCCCCGGCCGGCCTGGACCATCACCGTCACCCCCTGGGCGGCGAACACCTCCAGGGCCGTGATCCAGGCCGGCTCGGACAGGGCATGGGTGTCCATGCCCATGAACAGGGGGCCGTCGATACCCCGGGCGCGGCGGTACTCGCAGATGGCTTGGCTCACGGCCAGGATGTGGTCCTGGTTGAAGCTGGCCTTCAGCGCGCTGCCCCGGTGACCCGAGGTGCCGAAGCGCACCCGTTGGGCCGGCTCCGCAGGATCGGGCCGCAGGGTGTAGTAGGCACTGACCAGACGGGGGATGTTGACCAACAGCTCCGGGGGGGCCGGCTTTCCGGCCAAAGGATGCAGGGCCATGGGCGCTCGCCTCCGCGTGGTGGGTGTGCTGACCAGGAGCTTCCTGGACCCAACATAGCAGAGGCAGCCCCGGCGGGCCAAGGGGCGGACACCACAGAAAGCAGACGCAGCCGGCCCCTCAAGCTTCAGCGCACGGCCATGCCCCGCGTGCGCCAGATGAGCAGCCCGATGCTGGCCACCAGGACCAAGGTCACGAACCCCAACAGGGTGTAGACCTGCTCCAGGCCCCAGGCCCGCTCCACCGCGCCCACCACCATCACGGACAGGGAACCGATACCGAAGGTGAGCACGAACTTGGCCCCATAGGCCGAGTGCTTGAAGGCCGGCGGCGACAGGCGCGCCACCAGGGTGTTCTCCATGGGCTGCATGCCCAACAGGAAGAACAAATAGACCAGAGTGAGCAACACCAGAGGCACATCACTGGTCCAGGCCATCAGGAACACCGCCGGGATACTTATGGCGTGGTAGATGAAGTACCCCCAGCGGGGGTCGATGCGGCTGCCCAGCCACCCCCCCGAATACTGCGCCAGCATGCCCAGCAGAAAGATGAAGCTGGTGAGCATGGTGGCCACCAGGTTGCCCGACAAGGCCCCAGCCCCGATCTGCGCCAGCCAGTGCATGATGGCCGGGGTCTTGAGCTCGAAGTAGGCCGGCACCGTCACCGTGGCCCCACGATAGGCGAACCCACCCAGCATCATGGCCCACAAGAGGATCAGAAACGGCACCACCAGCCCCCCCGCCCGGCGCGCCTCCCGGCCCACCGGCCGCGGCGGCTCGCTCACCGCGGTGAGAGCCATCAACCCCACCCCGGCCAGGTTCAACCCCGCCAGCACCAGGTAGCAGGCCACCGGCCCCCACAACCAATACACCAACCCCGTCACCAACGGCGCCGCCGCCAGTCCCAAATTGCCGAACATCCCGTTGTAGGCCATGCCCATGGCCGTGTTCTGCACCCCCCGGGCGATCAACCCCAACCCCGCGGGATGATATATGCCCGAGAACAAACCAATGCCCCCCAACCACAGACTGAAGGCCAACGGCGTGTCCAAACTGAAGGCCGCCCCCAAGCCGCACAAGCCCGCCCCCCCGAAAAACAACATCATCATGGGC
>MTPE01000138.1 GCA_002011835.1 Desulfarculaceae bacterium JdFR-95
AACACCCAGCGGCCTCATCAGGCCCTAGGATACCAAACACCACAGCAGGTAAAAAAGCAGCCTGATCTGTATAAAAATTAGGGGGTCATTACGGCACGCGCCCTCCCAACTGCTGCCAGCGTTCCGCCAGGGACAGCGACCGCCGCGCCGGTGTCCTGGGGGAGGCGTCTCTGTCCTCTGCCACCAGGTGCCGAGCCCAGATCGCCCCTGTGCCTAGACGGAGAGCCGGTGGCTCAACTTCGGCCTCGACAACCCCGCCGGCCCCGGATCCGATCGGATCACCTCTTGCCGACCCCAGGGCAGAGGAACGACGAACCAAAACTTGTCTTTTTGTTTCAAATGCTTATATTTTGTGTGGGGACCTTGGGCGAGCCGGGCGACCCAACAAGGGCGTCTTCTGCGCGGTGGCATGCCGCTCGCTCCGCCAGGAGGGGCCGGGAGGTGCACATGATGCCCGTGAGCCGCATGCCGCATGGTGTCTGGCCATTCCTCTGAGGCGGGTTGTGTATTCGACGCCGTTTTGTGTCGTCTATTTGACGCCCTCCTTTGTTTTCTGCGCCTGGGCAACCTGTCAGCGTCGACTTCTTGACGATCTCGTCCCGTGAAGTACACTTCACATCTGCGGGCGTGCCTTTGCGCACCCGATGTGGGGTCGCTGGTCTCAAGCCACTGACAAAGCTGGATTTTTTCCGGGAAGTCTTTGCCGTGGGGGCAAGGTCTGCCTCGCGGGGTCGATCATGGTTGATTATGATAACACGCTGTATCAACTAATCTTTCCTCGCATTGCTCCATACTTGGCCTGGCGATTGCATCATCAGAGGGTGCACACCACGAGGAGGCACAGATATGGAGCGCACCCAGAACCAACTCCAGGGACTCTCCCGGGCCATCTATGAATCGCTGGTTCACATGACCCCCATGCTGCTCAGTGAGGGCGAGCCATGGAACGACGCCCTGCTGGACCGCGTGGAGGAGGACCTGCGGCGGCAGTTGGCTCCGCGGGACGACACTGTGGCGCGTGATGTATTCGACATGGTGTTTCGGCGGTCGTTCGCCGAGGCGCGCTCCTGTCTGGTTGGTGTGAGACCCCTCCCTGGAGAGGATCTGCCAGGCCTGCACAGCGCCACGGCCTGACCCTCTCCTTGATCCCCCTCCCCCTCCCGCCGGGCCGCCCACTTCCTGGGGCGGCCCAACTTGATCTGGTGTGCTGTCTTGCCACTCCCCTTTGCCGGGGCTACACTTTCGGCATGTGGCGGTTGCTCATAACCACTGCAGCTCTGTGGGTGGTCGTTTCCTGTCCCGGGGTGTCGGTGGCTGCGGATGCGGGCCCGGGGTGGCGTCGGCTGTTGCCTGGGCTGGACTTTGCCCTGTGGGACGCCGCGGCCACGGTGCGGGCGGGCAGCGAGAAGATAGCCCTGTTGCGGGTGGACCCACAGCGTTTCGCCTTTCGGGTCTTGGCCGCGCCGCCGGGTCGTGCCGGCTTCACCGCCGAGCAGTGGCGGCACCGCAGCCAGGCCTTGGCCGTGTTCAACGCCGGCCAGTATGCCGCAGACGGCGCCTACCTGGGGCTGCTGATCCAGGACGGCCACCCCCGCGGACACCTGATCCGGCGCCTGGAGGCCCTGTTCCTGGCCGAGCCCGACGAGCCCAGCCTGCCTCCGGCGCGGGTGCTGGACCTNCGCTACACCGCCTTCGACCTCAAGACCAACCCCTATCGCCAGGCCGCCCAGTCCCTCATGCTGTTGGACCGCTTCGGCCATATCCGGGTGCGTCGCTCTCCCCGGGTGGCCCATCGCACCCTGGTGGCCGAGGACACCAGGGGCCGCATCCTGATCATGGTGACCGAAGGCGGCCACACCCTCTGGGAGCTGGCTCACTTCCTGGCCCGCTCCCGACTGGGCTTGCGCGAGGTCATGTGCATGGACGGGGGGCCGGAGTCGCAGTTGGACCTGCGGGTGGGGAGCTTCTCCTATCAGCAGTTCGGCGGCCCCAGCGGCACGCCCGAACTCCTGCCCTGGCTTCCGCCTCCGCTGCCCGCGGCCCTGGGGGTGTTCCCGCGCTGAGGGCACCGCCGCCGGGGTCTGCCCCTCTTTCCCCAAAAGAACACACTGCCGCCCTGCCCCAGGATCACCTCCTGAAGGCCCATTTCCGGGAGAGGAGACAACTGCCGACTGCAGTCTAGCCTTCCCCCCGCAGCCAGGCGATGGTCCGCCGACAGCCCTCGGCCAGGGACACCCGGGGCTGCCAGTCCAGTTCCCGGCGGGCGCGGGAGACGTCCAACAGGCTGCGGCGCAGGTCTCCGGGTCGAGGGGGGCCGAAGCGGGGCCGGGGCTCCACCCCCACCGCCTGGGCCACGGTGTGGTAGAGCTCCAGGGTGGTGGTGGGCACGCCGGTGCCGATGTTGAATATCTGGCCTGTGCCCCGCTCCAGGGCGGCCAGGTTGGCCCGCACCACGTCCTCCACGTACACGTAGTCGCGGATCATACCTTGGGGCATGTCGTCGTAACGATAGATGGTGGCCTGCTCGCCGGCCAGCAAGGCCGAGCAGAAGATGGCCACCACCCCTGCCTCGGCGTGGGGCGCCTGGCGGGGGCCGTAAACGTTGGCGTAGCGCAGTACCACCCACTCCAGGCCGTGGACCTGGGCGAAGAAGGGCAGGTAGCTCTCGCCCAAGAGCTTGTGCACGCCGTAGGGCGACAGGGGACGGGGCACGGTCTCCTCCGGGGTGGGCAGGTGCTCCTGCTCGCCATAGATGGCCCCGCCGGAGGAGATGAACACGAAGCGCCGCACCCCGGCCTCCGCCGCCGCCACCAACAGGTTCAAGGTGCCGCGGCCGTTGGCCTCCAGGTCGGCCAGGGGGTCCTGGGCCGACAGCGGCACCGAGACCTGGGCCGCGTGATGGTTGACCACCTCGAAGCGCTCGGCGGCCAACAGCTCCCGCACCCGGGGGTCGGCCACGTCCATCTCCACGAACGCGGCCTTGGGATTGAGGTTCTCGCGCCGGCCGGTGGACAGGTCGTCCAGGACCGTGACCTGGTGGCCTGCGGCCAGATAGGCGTCCACCACGTGTGAGCCGATGAAACCCGCCCCGCCGGTGACCAATATCTTCATGCCCGCGCCTCCCTGTGGGGCCTCTTTCCTGGCTCATCCGGCAAATGGCGGGGCCGCGGCACCCTGTGATCGCCGCCCAGACCGCCGGCCCGGGCAATGGGATGATATCTCGTCGTCTTTGCCAGGAAAATGATATGCGCAAGGATACGAGATGGATTCATGGCCTCGGTATTGCCGGTCGCAGACCAAGTGGGAGACCATATCATTTTCCTGGCAAAGACGAGCGCCCGATCTTGTTCATCCCGGGCCGGCCTTGTCAAGGCTGGCCTAAAGGCCACCCTTCGGGCCATGGCCTTGACAAGGCCGGCCCGGGATGATTCTACCACCACCCCGGCGTTTGCCGGATNAGCCAAATTTTTTCCTTGGCCTTTGCCCCTGTTTTGCTTAACATTAGGCGTTATTTTCGGGCCGGCTACGACATCAGGGAGTATGCAGCGAGGTTAGGACGGCCACAGACCCGCCCCAGCCTT
>MTPE01000245.1 GCA_002011835.1 Desulfarculaceae bacterium JdFR-95
CCACGTGGCGGGGTCGGGCCAGGAAGTGCTTCCCCGCGGGCACGGCCCGGCCCCGCCACATCCATGTAGGCCAACCAGGAGCGAAACAGCAGCTCCCCAGAACAGGGAGCCAGGAAGACAGGTGGTGCCTGGGGCGGGACTCGAACCCGCACGGGGCGACTGCCCCAGGGGATTTTAAGTCCCCTGTGTCTGCCAGTTCCACCACCCAGGCCAGTTGGGACCCAAGGCCGTGCTCATGATACCAGCTTCGCTCCCTGGGGGGTAGGGCCTGCCGCTTCGACCGCGGGAGGGGGGCAAGCCTTGCCGCGCCTTGGCGGAGCCTTTGGCGATCAGTCCGGCTAAGGTTGTGTTTTGGCGGGCAATTCGCGCCTGGCCTCCCTTGGCCTCGGCCTTGCAAGTCCCCAAGGCCAGGACCATCGGGAACAAGGAGGGAGAAGGATGCCAGCCTTGCAGAGCCTCTCTCAGCGCCCCGGCCCCAGCCTGGCTCCAGAGTTGGTCAATCCCCGTCCGTCTCTTTTGGCCGCGCTGTTGGAGGCGCGTCTGGCCGCGGGCCGCTTCGGCGGTCTGGAGCCGGCGCCCCTGCCCCCAGGGGTGGAGCTGGACTTGCGGCCGCGCCTGCCGCGAGTGGACCGCGCGGCCCTTATGCTGTATGCCACGCGCAAGGCGGTGGACAGCTACCCCCTGTTGTTCACCACCCTGGCCGTGGCCCATCCCAACTAGGTGTTCCACTGCAGGGGAGCCGACCTCACGCCGCCGTTGCTCCTTGAGTTCGGTTTCGTCCGTCTGTATCGTGCCTTTCTACCCTTGCCTGGCCCGTGCGCTCGGTGTAACCTCTCGATCATGCGGGCGCAAGGCGTGAGCAAGGCCAGGGTCCCCTTCCAATGCCGGCGCTGCGGCGACTGCTGCCACGGCGCCGGAGGCATCTATCTGCGGCCCGAGCAGGTGCCCGCGGCCGCGGCCGAGGTGGACCTGTCGCCGCAGGAGTTCACCGCCCGCTACCTGCAGCGCCGGGGGGAGGTGTGGGAGATCGTCTGCGATCAACAGGGCCGCTGCGCCCTGCTGGGACCTGAGGGTTGCCGCATCCACCGGGCCAAGCCCGACATCTGCCGGCAGTGGCCCTTCTTCCCTGCCATACTCCGCGACCCCGGCGCCTTTGCCGAGGCCAAACTGGCCTGCCCGGGCATAGACCCCCAGGCCAGCCACGACCAGTTCCTGCGCTATTACCGNCAGATCCAGTCAGAGGAGAGCGAGGGAAAGTGAGCCAGACGGACTTGAGCCAGCGGCTGCCCCAAGGCGCGGCCCTCATCGAGCGGGATTCGCAAGGAAGGTTGGTGGTGCCGGATGTGCCCGCAGTGGGCTACATCGAGGGTGACGGCATCGGCCCGGACATCTGGCGCGCGGCNCGCATGGTGCTGGACGCCGCGGTGGANCGGGCCTACGGCGGCAAGCGACGTATCGCCTGGGTGGAGCTGTGGGCGGGAGAGAAGGCCTACCGCGAGCTGGGCGAGTACCTGCCCGAACAGACCTTCACCGACATCCGCACCCTGAAGGTGGCCATCAAGGGACCGCTCACCACGCCGGTGGGGGGCGGGTTCCGTTCCCTCAACGTGACCCTGCGCCAGGTGCTGGACCTGTATGCCTGCATCCGGCCGGTGCGTTGGCTGGAGGGCGTGCCCAGCCCCCTTAGGCACCCCGAACGGGTGGACATGGTGATCTTCCGCGAGAACACCGAGGACGTCTATGCCGGCATCGAGTGGCCCGCAGGCTCGCGTGAGGCCGAGCGGGTGGTGGAGTTCCTGCGCCAGGAGCTGGGAGTGCCCCTGAAGGGTACTTACGCCGTGGGGCTCAAGCCCATGAGCGAGGCGGGCTGCAAGCGCCTGGTACGCATGGCCGTCCGCTATGCTCTGGACCAGGGGCGGCGCAGCGTGACCCTGGTGCACAAGGGCAACATCATGAAGTACACCGAGGGCGCCTTCCGTGACTGGGGCTACCAGGTGGCAGAGGAGGAGTTCGCCGACCAGACCACCCGCGAGGACCAGCCCCGGCCCGGACGCCTGGTGATCAAGGACCGCATCGCCGACAACATGTTCCAGCAGGCCCTGCTCCGGCCCGAGGAGTACGACGTGCTGGCCACGCCCAACCTCAACGGCGACTACCTCAGCGACGCCCTGGCCGCCCAGGTGGGAGGACTGGGCATGGCCCCGGGGGCCAACGTGGGCGACGAGGCCGCCCTGTTCGAGGCCACCCACGGCTCGGCCCCCAAGTACGCGGGCCAGGACAAGGTCAACCCCGGCTCCATGATCCTGTCCGGGGCCATGCTCCTGGAGCATCTGGGCTGGGTGGAGGCCGCCCAGCGCATACCACGGGCGCTTTCGGCCGCGATCCGCGCCGGCCGGGTGACCTACGACCTGGCCCGGCAGATCCCCGGCGCCCAGGAGGTGTCCTGCTCGGCCTTCGCCGCCCAGGTGGTGGAGCACCTGTAGGCCATGGCCGCCTGGGCGCGGCTGGCTGCGGCGCTGGGCGGACTTCTCCTGCCCCGGGGCTGTGCGGCCTGCGGGTGCCCCCCTTCGGAAACCGAACCCGCGTTTTGTCCCTCCTGCCGGGAGGAGCTGGTCTGGCTGCAGGAGCCTTGCTGCCCCCGCTGCGGGCGGCCGGGAGGAGACGAGTTGTGCCCCGGCTGCCGGCGGGCGGAGCCGGCCTTCGACCAGGCGCGGTCGCTCTTGGCCTATGCCGGCCCGGCGGGACAGGCGGTGCGGCGCTTCAAGTATCGCGGCTCCCTGGCCGCGGGCGCGGAGCTGGCCGGGCTGATCGCCCGGCGAACCCCAGCGGAATACCTGGCCGGGGCGGAGCTTTTGCTGCCGGTGCCCTTGCACCCCTGGCGCCTGTTGCGGCGGGGCTTCAACCAGGCCTGTGTGTTGTTCCGGCCCCTGGCCCGGCGGCACGGCCGGGAGCTGGCCGCGGGTCTGCTGCGGCGGCGGCGTCACACCCGGCCCCAGGTGGGCCTGGATGCGGCGGCGCGGCGGGAGAACGTGGCCGGGGCCTTCGACCTGGCGCGAGGGACGGCGGCACGAGTGCGGGGCCGGCAGGTGCTGTTGGTGGACGACGTGTTCACCACCGGCGCCACCGCGGCCGAGTGCGCCCGGGTGCTCAAGGAGGCGGGGGCGGCCTGGGTGGGGGTGTTCACCCTGGTGCGGGCCCGGGGCCACCCCGGCGGCGGCTTGCGGCCGGAGGCGGGCCCGGATATGATTGCAGGGGACCAAAGGCAGTGATGGAGTTCGACCCCAGGGGCAAGATCGTGGACGTGGCCACGGCCGCGGAGCGGGCGCAGCGGGTGCAGGCGGTCGGAGGCCGGGTGGTGTTCACCAACGGCTGCTTCGACCTGCTGCACGCCGGCCATGTGCGCTATCTGGGCCAGGCCCGCGCCCTGGGGGACATGCTCATCGTGGGACTCAACTCCGACGCCAGCGTGCGCAGCCTGGGCAAGGGACCGGACCGCCCCCTGGTGCCACAGGAACAGCGGGCCGAGGTGCTGGCCGCACTGGCCGCGGTGGACCTGGTGGTGATCTTCGCCGAGCCCAC
>MTPE01000341.1 GCA_002011835.1 Desulfarculaceae bacterium JdFR-95
GGGGCATCAGGTTCATCANGTCCGCGCCCAGCCTGGCCGCCACCCGAGCCACTTCGACAACTTGGGTCAGGTTGACGCCGGGCACTACTATGGTGTTCACCTTGACCGCCAGGCCCTGGGCCTTGAGCTGTGCCAGGGCCTCCAGCTGGCGCTCCACCAGGAGGGAGGCCGCTTCCAGGCCGTGCCAGAGGCGGCCCTCGACTTCGACCTGCAGGTGAAGCCGGGCTACCACCTTCGGCTCCAGGGCGTTTATGGTCAGAGTGACGTATCCCACCCCCAACTCCACCAACTGGGGGATGAAGGACACCAGGTTCAGGCCGTTGGTGGCTACGCAGAGCAGGAGTTCGGGGTGGGCGCGGCGCACCAGCTCCAGACACCGTAGGGTGGTCTCGGGGTGGCAAAAGGGGTCCCCGGGGCCAGCCACACCCGCCACGCTCAGATAGGGCATGCTCGCCAGGGCTCGTTCCAGGTGTTCCAAAGCTTGGCGGGGAGTCATGAGGCGGCTGGCCACTCCAGGGCGGTTTTCGTGCGGGCAGTCGTAGTCGCGGCGACAGTAGGCGCACACCAGGTTGCAGGACGAGGCCACCGGCAGGTGGATGCGGCCGTGACACCCTTGGGCCTCGACGAAGAAACAGGGATGGCGGTGGTCACGGCTGGGCAGAGTCATGTGCGTCTTTCTCCTTGGCTCTGCCCAGCTTGATGGCGTTTTGGGGGCAGCTCCCCAGGCAGTCGCCGCAGTTGGTGCAGGAGAGTTCCTGGGGGCGGGTGGCCATCTCGCAGACCCGGAGGCAGGAGTCACAACCGTTGCAGGCCGTGGTCTTGTAAACCTTGAACAGCGAGAAGCGCTTGACCAGCTCCAGGGCCCCGCCGGTGGGGCAGAGCAGGCGGCACCAGATGTTGGCCACCACCAGGCTTGCCACCACCAGCCCCAGGACCACCAAGGTGCGGATCAGCCAAAGCGGGGTGGCATAGCTCAAGGTGAGCCATGCCGCCGAGAAAAAGGGCCCTACCCGGATGGGGATGGCCATGCGGGGTTGACCCAGGCCCCACCACACAAAGAGGGCTATGGCCAGGGAGAGCCACATGAGGTACGGCCCCGGCCGGCGCCAGAGGGAAAGCGTGCGCAGCCGCTGCCACGAGAGTTTGCCCAACAGCTGGTTGACCAGCCCGCCAGGGCAGATCCAGCCACAGAAGGCCCGACCAAATGCCAGGGCCAGCAGAGGCATGGCCAGCCAGAAGCCCCAAAACAGCGTGAGCAGGCGGCCATGGCAGGTGATCACGGGGCAGGTTTCGCAGCTCACGTAAGGTACGATGAAGGGGCATCGGAATATGCCGTAGAAGGACCACTGGCCCAGTAGGGCCAAGGAGGCGGACTGGCTCAAACGGCGCCACCTCCGCAGAACCCGCCCACGGCCCTTGGGGATGTCGTCTCTCGCCGAAACGTCCTGACAGTGCTCAGACATCGCGTACCCCCAGCTTCTGGATAAGACGTTGGCCTTGCGTGGAGATGGCGGGAATGAATCCAGCTCGGGCGAAGTGNGCCTGCCCTTCCGGTGAAGTGATGTAGTCCAGNTAGTGACGGGCCAGGTCGGGATCCACGGCTTGTCGCATCACGCCCACGGTGAAGACCAGGGGNGGGAGGGGAAAATATCGCTCGGGGATGTCTATGACCTCCACCCGCCCCGCAAAGGCGGGCAGACGGGTGACGCGCAGCTCCACCACGGAGACATCAGCCTTGCCGGCCACTACTTCGGCCATGGTGCGCTGGACGCAGGAGCCCCGGACCACGGTGTTACGCATGGCCCCCTCCAGCACGCCTGCCTTCCTGAGCAGGGCCAACACGGCCTTGCCGCCGGGTGGGGAGGCCTGTGGCGACAAGGCCACTCTCACCCAAGGGCGGGCCAAGTCTTGTATGCCTTGGATGCGGGCTGGGTTGCCCCGTGGGGTCGCCAGTACATAGGAGGTGAAGCACAGGGGCTTGAAATAGGCCATCTTGCCGGCACGGCGTAGCTTGCGGGCCAGGGCCAGCACCCGGCCCGCGAACACGTCGGTGGTGGCCGAACCCAACAGAGACTTGCCCAGGGCTGCGGCGAAAGCGCCGGTATAGACCACCGAGGTTCCGGTCCTGCGCTCGTAGGCGAGATTTGCGGGCAGGAAGGCCTCGGCCAGCCCGCGGCGAAAGCGCCGGTATAGACCACCGAGGTTCCGGTCCTGCGCTCGTAGGCGAGATTTGCGGGCAGGAAGGCCTCGGCCAGCCCGCCGCAGGACCACACCCGGAGCGATCCACCGCCCCCGCCTGCGGCATGCGCCGCCAGCGGCGCGGCCATGGCCCCGAACGCCAACGCCGCAGCGTTTTTAAAGAAACGGCGTCTGTCTTTGCTGTGATTGCTTTTTCGGGACACGGTAGATTTTCTCCTCCCCTGGAAACGAAAGGCACTATAGCCAAAAGTGCCTGACGAGTAAAATACTTAATGTCAATACTTTCCTCATAGAACGATAAGGTTGTTTGGTTACTTACTTCCTATAAACTGAACCTATGCAAGAAAGTATGGATGAGATAAAATATCTATCTCAGCGAACAGCCCCAGGAGATTTCATCATGAGTTTGCGAATCTTCGTGGTGATCCTGATTCTTGAGGCAGAAACCGGTTGTCGTCCAAGGAGGCGGTGATCGCAGTGGGAACCATCGCCCGTGTCAATATTCGATGGGCGTGCATGCACATGGACGATGTCTAGGGTCTGTCCCCAAAATGGTTGGAGGGCTTAGAGGTGTAGCTGTCAAGGACGTTGTTCATGCTGGAGGCGGGAGCTTTCTCGCTGAGTGCAGTATGAGGTGAGGTATTGGGTAATTGTGTGTCTCTCCGCCAGGGTCGGCGACACTTGGCCCGTTCCCGGGAAGACGCATAGCATGTTTGTAGGCCCATGCCTTGAGGCTGGTTGGGACGAAGCGCTCAGCCTTGCCGTTGGTCCTGGGAGTCTAGGGCCGGGTGCGGATATGGCGTGCCCCCAGGCTCTGCCCGGGATAACAGCCCTCATTGTCGCTCATCACCCGGCGTACCGTGACTCCCTGACCCTTCAGCCAAGCAACGGCACGAATGAGGAACCGGCCGGCGGTGGTGGCGGTAATGTCTCGCCATAGACCAAGCGGCTGTAGGCGTCTACCCACATAGAGAAGCTCCCANCCCGCCCCGCAGCTGCGTCGGCAACGGTCGCCGTGGATGCGGTGACCTACCCCTTCGGTCTTTNCCGANTTCTTGAGGTCAAGANGGATCGTCTCCCCTGGAGCCTTGTACTCACAACGGGGCGNCGCTGACTTGGGCTCCAGGCCAGGCGGTCGGTTCAAGCCCAAGCGGCGAGGCTCATGCGTAACGTGGATAGAGGCAGAGACTGGTTCGGNACCTCTCTACCATCCAGACCGCGCCCACGGAACGGGATTTTGGCAGGTGTTCACNGGGGCCTCCAAGAAACCCNCGGGACCAGACATGTCTGGCAACTACACTTACTACATCCCAGGTGGGATCCAGGGGCTGGCTACATGCTGTGGGCCGAGGCTGCCCACGCGTT
>MTPE01000357.1 GCA_002011835.1 Desulfarculaceae bacterium JdFR-95
GCCTTGAGCGCCCTCTCCAGAAGGTCCAGCCGGGAGTTGTGGTCCAGGTCCAACAGGCGGCGCACCTGCCGCGGGTCGCAACCCAGACGCCGGGCCAGCTCCGCCTGGCTCAGACCCTGGTCCCGCATGGCCTGATAGAGCACCAGCTTGATGGCCACCAGCGGCGGCAGGGCCACCACCGGCTGGCCTCGCCGCGGCCGTGAAGGCGGCGGTATGTCCTTACGTGCCTCCACGTAGCCGCTCAGGGCCACCACCAAGGCGTCCTGGATCCACTCCAGGGCCTCCTGCCGGCTGGAACCCACGGTCAAGGTGCCCGGTACGTCGGGAACCTCGGCCACATAGGAACCGTCCTGGTCCCGCACCAGACGCACAGGATAGGCTTGCAGCATCTCAGAGCAGTTCCTCGGGGTCGATCCCCAGTTGACGGGCCAGCTTCTTTATGAATACCGGCCCCAACTCCCGGCCGCCGCCGTGTACGGGGACCGTGGCCTGTCTGTCTCCATACCGCACCAGCACATGGCCACCCTTTCCTCGACCTTCAATGATCTCTGCCCCCAATTTGGCCAGGCGGCGCAGGAGGTCCTTTGGTCTCATCTCAGCCTACTCTTAACGATAGGACATTTTTGTCCTCGAAGTCAAACCGCCCAATGACCCGCCTATGTTCGGCCTGAACGGGTTTTCACTCATTATTGCGCAGAAGGGCAGATACCCCCGGAGAACAGGCGATGGCCTGTCCCGATACCGGCAGGCAGCCCCTCCGCCCGCTTGACACCGGCCGCGCCCTGTGAGCACCATGAACCGACCATGAACCAAAACCTCCACGCCCGGGAGACGAGAACGGTGAGCCAGCCACCCGTGCTCTACCTGCTGGACGCCTCCAGCTACATCCACCGCGCCTTCCACGCCGTGCGCGGACTGACCACCTCCGACGGCGTGCCCACCGGCGCGGTCTATGGCTTCACCCAGATGCTGCTTAAGGTCATCGACCAGGCCCAACCCGCCTACCTGGCCGTGGTCTACGACGCCCCCGGACCCACCTTCCGCCACCAGATCTACCCCGCCTACAAGGCCAACCGCCCACCCCTGGACCCCGCCCTCAAGGCCCAGCTACCCCTGGTGCGCCAGGTGGTCACCGCCTTCGACCTGCCCGCCGTGGAGATACAGGGCTTCGAGGCCGACGACATAATGGCCACCCTGACGGACCAGGCCCGCGCCCAGGGCTTCAAGGTGGTCCTGGTCTCCGGCGACAAGGACCTGTTCCAGCTCCTGGACGCCTCCACCACCCTCTGGGACACCATGAAGGACATCCGCATGGGACCCCAGGAAGTGGAGGCCAAGCTGGGGGTGAAGCCGGAGCAGGTGGTGGACTACATGGCCCTCACCGGCGACAGCAGCGACAACATCCCCGGCGTGCCCGGAGTGGGGCCCAAGACAGCCGCCCGCCTCATCAACACCTACGGCGACCTGGAGGCGGTGCTGGAGGCCGCCCCCAAGATGAAGAAGAGCAAGCTGCGCGAAAACCTCATCCGCTACCGCGACCAGGCCCTGCTCTCCCGCCGCCTGGTGGAGCTTTCCCGCCAGGCCCCGGTGGAGTTCAACCCCCAGGACTTCCAGGTCCGCCCCCCGGAGCCGGCCGTGCTCACCCCGGTGCTGGCCAAGCTGGAGTTCACCCGCCTGCTCAAGCAGTTCGCCCCCCAGCCCCCGGAGCAGGACCACGACTACCGTATGGTCACCGACCCCCAGGAGCTGGAGGACTTCCTGCGCCGGGCCAAGAAGACCGGCCGGCTGGCCCTGGACACCGAGACCACCTCCCTGGAGGCCATGAAGGCCGAGCTGGTGGGCTTCTCCCTGTGCTGCCGGCCCGGCCGGGCCATCTACGTGCCCGTGGGGCACGAGCTGGGCCCAGGCCAAAAGCAGGCCGACCGCCAGGCGGTGCTCCAGGTCCTGGCCCCCTACCTGGCCGACCCCGACCTGCCCAAGCTGGGCCAGAACCTGAAATACGACCTCATCGTCCTGGCCCGGGCCGGCCTGGAGGTCCAAGGCGTGAGCTTCGACACCATGGTGGCCAGCTACCTGCTCAACCCGGGCAAGCAGAGCCACAGCCTGGAGGCCATCGCGGCCGAGTTCCTGGGCCGGGCCATGATCTCCTACCAGGAGGCCACCGGGGGAAAGAAGCGCTCCTTCGCCCAGGCCCCCCTGGATAAGGCCACCGCCTACGCGGCCGAAGACGCCGACGTGGCCCTGCAGGCCGCCGACGCCCTGGCCCCCCGCCTGGAGGGGGCCAACCTGCGCCAGCTGTTCGACACCCTGGAGATGCCCCTGGTGCCCCTGCTGGCCCGCATGGAGATGAACGGGGTCAAGCTGGACGTGGAGGCCCTGAACGAACTCAGCAAGGAGCTGGGCGAGCGCCTGGCCCAGATCGAGGAGCGCTGCTACCGCCTAGCCGGCCACGAGTTCAACCTCAACTCCCCCCGCCAACTGGGCGTGGTCCTGTTCGAGGAGCTGGGCCTGACCCAGATCAAGAAGACCAAGAAGAAGACCGCCTACTCCACCGACATGAGCGTGCTCACCCAACTGGCCCAACAGCACCCCCTGCCGGCCGAGATCCTGGCCTACCGCTCCCTGGCCAAACTGAAGAACACCTACGTGGACACCCTGCCCGCCCTGGTCAACCCCCAGACCGGCCGGGTGCATACCAGCTTCAACCAGACCGTCACCGCCACCGGACGCCTGTCCTCCTCCAACCCCAACCTGCAGAACATCCCCGTGCGCACCGAGCTGGGCGAGCGCATCCGCGCCTGCTTCGTGCCCGAGCCCGGCCGCCTCCTGCTCAGCGCCGACTACTCCCAGATCGAGCTGCGCGTGCTGGCCCACCTCTCCCAGGACCCCCTGCTCCTGGAGGACCTGCGCCAAGGGCTGGACGTACACACCCAGACCGCCAGCCGCCTGTTCGAAGTGCCCCCCGAGGAGGTCACCCCCGAACAGCGCCGTCGGGCCAAGACCGTCAACTTCGGCGTGCTCTACGGCATGAGCGCCTTCCGCCTGGCCCGGGAACAACAGATCGACATCAAGGAGGCCCAGGACATCATCCAACGCTACCTGGGCCGCTACCAGGGCGTGGCCCGCTTCCAGCAGGAGAACCTGGCCCGCGCCCGCGAACGCGGCTACGTCACCACCCTCCTGGGCCGGCGCCGCTTCCTGCCCGCCATCAACAGCCCCCAGCGCCCCGCCCGCGAGGCGGCCGAACGCATGGCCCTCAACACCCCCATCCAGGGCAGCGCCGCCGACATCATCAAGCTGGCCATGCTGCGCGTGGACGAGATGATGCAAAAGGAATTCCCCCAGGCCCTGATGATCCTGCAGGTTCACGACGAGCTGGTCTTCGAGGTGCCCCAGGAGCAGGTGGAGACCTTCGCCCAGAGGGTGCGCCAGGTCATGGAGGGGGTGATCGAGCTGGCGGTGGAGCTGAAGGTGGACCTGGGTTGGGGCCGCAACTGGGCCGAGGCGCACTAGCCCCGCGCCCGCCCCGGCCCCCC
>MTPE01000310.1 GCA_002011835.1 Desulfarculaceae bacterium JdFR-95
CCCGCCGGGCCAGCCAGCCCAGGCGGCCGGGGCCGAGGTCGGTGAGGCCGGAGGTCTTGCCCGCGTAGGCCGTGACGTGGATGCCCTGCCGGGCCAGGTAGCGGGCGTAGTCGAAGCCGCCGGGGTTGGCGAAGGACACCACCGGCTTGAGCCGCAGGCGGGCCTGCAGGCGCCGGCCCACCCCGGGCGGGGGTACGGCCCGCGGGCCGGACAGGCGCAGCCGGCCCACCGCCGGCCGTCCGTCCACTCTCACCGCCCGGGCGATCACCCGCCAGCCGCGGGCGGTGGGCTCGGCCGCGGTGAGCACGTCCAGTACCACTTCGCGGACCTGACGGCTCACCAGGTGGCGCAGGTGGTGGGGGGGCAGCACCTGGTCGCGGTGGGCGGCGTAGAGCCCCGCTCCCAGCAGCAGGGCCGACAGGCTCACCAATACCACCGGCAGCCGTCCCCGGGCCAGTCCCCAGGCCAGCAGCGCCGCTCCCCCCAGGGCGGCACCGGTGAGAAACGGCCAGGCGGGCAGGGCCGGGCCGTAGTGGGCGGCCAGTATGCCGGCCACCAGGGCCAGGGCTGGGGGAAGCAAGGGGTGGGGGGGCAGTGGCCTTGGTTCAGACAAAGGCGGCCCCTCCATCGGGAGAGGGGCCGCCGGGCGTGCGTTCATGGCCTCCTCGGCCAAGGGGTCAGATGTCGCTCAACTCGTCCCGCGTCACGTGCACCAGGGGGAACTCGCTCTCCAGCTCGCGGGTCAGGGCCTCCAGCTTGTCCAGGGGCATGTCCGCGATGCGGATGGCCACGTGCCGGGTGCCCTCCTCGGCCAGGTCGTAGGAGCTGAGGATGGACACCATGCGGCCGCCGTGCTTGCGGATCACGTCGGCCACCTCCTTGATGGAGCCGGGCCGGTCTTCCAGCAGGAAGGTGAACACCGTGCCCCCGCGGTACACGCCGGTGATGGAGGTCAACACCCGGAACACGTCACCCTGGGTGAGTATGCCCACCAGCTTGCCGTCTTCCACCACCGGCAGGCCGGTGATCTTGTGCTCCAGCATGATCACCGCCGCCTTCTCCACCGTGTCGGTGGGCTTGATGGTGTAGACCTTCTTGCTCATTATGTCTTTGACCTTCAGCTCGCTAAGCAGGTAGTACAGCTCATGCACGTCCAGGGTGGTGGCCTTGGAGGGGCTGGCCTCTTTCAGATCCCGATCGCTGACGATGCCCACCACCTTGCCGCCGTCGTCCACCACCGGCAGACGGCGGATGTTGTTTTCTTTCATGAGCTGGGAGGCCTTCATCACCGAGGTGTCGGGGGTGACCGTGATGGGATCCAGCGTCATCCAGTCCTTGACCAGCATGCTCATCCTCCTCGCGTGGTCGGCCGGCGGGGCCCCTTGGCCTCGCCGACGGATCCGGGCGACCTCTCTGTCCCCACTCTCATCCGTGAAGACCGATGCAACCGGGACCACCCCGGGACGGAACCTCTCCGCCCCGCCACCCCTCCACGGCCAGGGAAGCGCCCTTGTTGTGGAGCTTTTTCCAGAGTACAATCCAGCCATCCGACCTTGTCAAGCCTTTTCCCCCGCCAGGAGGCCGCGAGACAGCCGGTGCCCGACCCCCAGAGCATAGCCGCCGCGGACGACGCCCTGGAGCTGTGGCTGGGCCAGAACAGCCCCTTGGCCCAACACCTGCCCGGGTTCGCCCCCCGGCCGGGACAGTTGGAGATGGCCCGGGCCGTGGCCCGCTGTCTGCGTTCGGGCCAGCCGCTGATGGTGGAGGCCGGCACCGGCACCGGCAAGACCCTGGCCTACCTGGTGCCCGCCCTGCTCAGCGGATTGAAGGTGGTGGTCTCCACCGGCACCCGCACCCTGCAGGACCAGATCAACGACAAGGAGTTGCCCCTCCTGCGCCGGGCCATGGTTCCCCATCTGCGCTGGGCCGTGCTTAAGGGCCGCACCAACTACCTCTGCCGCCGCCGCTACACCGAGTTCGCCCGCCAGCCCGCCCTGGACCTGCCGGACGTGCGCCAGGGCCTGGCCCGGCTGGCCCTGTGGCTGGAGCACACCGANGACGGCGACCTGGACCGCGTGCGCGGCCAGGGCCTGGGCCNGGAGCTGCTGGCCGAGGTNACCTCCGACGCCGAACAGTGCCTGGGCAGCCGCTGCCCCCACCGCGAGGAATGCTTCCTCATGGAGGNCCGGCGCCGCGCGGCCGAGGCCGACCTGGTGGTGGTCAACCACCACCTGTTCCTGGCCGACCTGGTGCTCAAGGCCGGCGGCCACGGCGCGGCGCTCCCTCGCTATCAGGCCGTGGTCTTCGACGAGGCCCACCTCCTGCCTGAGGTGGCCACTCGCATCTTCGGGGTCAGCGTCTCCCAGGGCCGCCTCAAGACCCTCCTGCGCGACGTGGGCCGGCTGAAGCCTCCCGACCCCGAACGCACCCAGGCCATGGCCGCCTGTGAGCAAGCCGGCCGGCGCCTGTTCCAGGCCCTGCGCGGCCTGGGCCGCAACCCAGGCGGGAGTGCGGCCAGCACCGCCCTCACCCCAGCCATGCTGGAGGAACTCACCCCTCTGGGACGGAACCTGGCCCAGGCCCTGGAGGAGCTGGCCGCCTGCCTGGAGGGAGGAGACGAACTGGCCGAGTCCCTGGCCCAACGCTGCCTGAACCTGGGTCACGACCTGGAGGCCGTGGCCCAACCCGTGCCCGGCCAGACCGTGGCCTGGGTCTCCCTGCGCGGCCGCAGCCTGGCCCTCAACCTCTCTCCCGTGGAGATAGGACCCCACCTGGCCGCCACCCTCTACGCCGAACACTCCCGCCTGGTCTTCACCAGTGCCACCCTGGCCGCGGCCGGAGACCTGGAACCCATGCGCCGCCGCCTGGGCCTGGAACCCGACGCCCGCGGCCTGATCGTGCCCAGCCCCTTCGACCCCGCACACCAGGCCCTGCTCTACGTGCCCAAACACATGCCCCCGCCCGCCTCCCCAGACTGGCCCCAGGCCGTGGCCCAGGAAGTGAAACGCCTCCTGGAACTCAGCCAGGGACGCGCCTTCGTCCTCTTCACCACCCACCGTAACCTGACCGCGGTCAGCAAACTGCTGCGAGATGAGCTGCCCTGGCCCCTGCTGGTGCAAGGCGAGGCCCCCCGCCTCGAACTCCTGCAACGCTTCGTGGATCAGTCCCCCGCCGTGCTCATGGCCACCGCCAGCTTCTGGCAAGGCGTGGACGTGCCCGGCCCCGCACTCAGCGCCGTCATCGTGGACAAACTCCCCTTCGCCCCCCCCGACGACCCCCTCGTCGCCGCCCGCTGCCAACTCGCCCAGGCAGAAGGACAAAGCGGCTTCGCCCACGTCATGCTCCCCGAGGCCGTGCTCTCCCTCAAACAGGGCCTGGGACGACTCCTGCGTACCCCCCACGACCGCGGTCTGCTCGCCGTGCTCGATACCCGCATCGTGGAAAAAAACTACGGCCGCCTCTTCCTCCGCGCCTTGGAACCCATACCCCTCACCCGCCGGCGCCAAGACGTGCGCCGGTTCTTCGAGGGA
>MTPE01000384.1 GCA_002011835.1 Desulfarculaceae bacterium JdFR-95
GGGGCCGGGGGCAAATACCGCCCGACGCCTTTTTAGGAGGGGGGTGTGGGAGGAACCCTTTTTGGGCCCCAAAAAGGGTTCCCCCCACTCTCACAGCTCATCACCACCCACGCCGCCCACCGGCGGGTTGACCGCGGTGTCTTCCAGCACGTCAGGCATACCCGTCTCGGGGAAGGGCAGTGCCCGCTCCAGGTCGTGGCGCTCCACCACCTTGGGCCGCTGTTCCTTGGTGGGCAGCTTGGCCAGCTCTTGCTGGCAGCGGCGGATGTAGTCCAGGGCCTCGGAATACAGCCCCACGTCGGGATATTGCGTGAGCACGCGCTTGAAACGATAGATGGCGGCCCGGTAGCGGCCGGTGCGGTAGTAGAACTTGCCCACGAACAGGTCGTGTCCGGCCAGACGGGCCAACGCCTCCTGCAGCCGCGGTCGCGCCCGCACCGCCCAAGGACTCTTGGGATACTGGCGGATCAGGCGCCGGAACTGTTCCACCGCCTTGCGCGCGTTGGTGGGGTCGCGGTCCGGGGTGAGCATCTGTTCGTAATAGACCATGCCCATCTGGTAGATGGCATAGGGCACGGCCTCGTTCTTGGGGTGCAGGCGGATGAAGTCGTCGTAGGCCAGCACCGCTTCTTCGTAACGTTCGGCCTTGAAGTAGGCGTCTCCCACGCGCAGGTCGGCCAACAGGGCGTAGCGGCTGTAGGGATAGCGGTCCTTGAGCTGCTGGTACAGCTCGGCGGCGTCGTCATACTTGCCGTCGCGGTAGAGGGCCTCGGCCTCGTTGGCCAACACCTGGGCCGGGGTGTCGAAGGCCTGGCTGACCTCGCTCTCCCCGCCCCACAGGCCGCAGCCGGCCAGCATCGCCAGCAGGGCCACGATCAGCCCCGCCGCCAGCCAGGATGGTCTGCCTCGTCTCATGCCTGTTCTTCCAGATAGCGTTGGGCGGCAAAGGCGGCGGTGGCGCCCTCGCCCGCGGCGGTGACGATCTGGCGCAGGAGCTTGGCGCAGCAGTCGCCCGCGGCGAACACGCCCGGGATCGAGGTCTGCTGGTCGCGGTCGGTGAGGATGAAGCCGCGGGAGTCGGTGTCCACCACCCCCCGCACGCACTCGGTGTTGGGCTCGGTGCCCACGAACACGAACGCCCCACCCACGGGCAGTTCGTACTCGCGCTCGGCCTTCAGGTCCTTCAGGCGCACCGCCTCCACCCCCTGCTGTCCGCCCTTGATCTCCAGGGGCAGGTGCGACCACAGCACCTCGATCTTGTCGTTGGCCAACACCCGCTCGGCCAACACCCCGCTGGCCCGGAGCTGGTCGCGCCGGTGCACCAGATATACCTTGTCCGCGAACTTGGTGAGGAAGTTGGCCTCCTCGGCCGCGGTGTCACCCCCGCCGAAACAGGCCACCACTTGGCCGCGATAGAAGGGGCCGTCGCAGGTGCCGCAGTAGGACACCCCCCGGCCGGTGTATTCCTCCTCGCCGGGGATGCCCAGCTTGCGCGGCCGTGCCCCCAGACAGAGGATCACCGCCTTGGCCGCGATCTCGCCCCCGCTGGTGAGCACCACCTTGCGCTCGCCCTCCACCCGCAGGCCCGTCACCTCGGCGGTCTCGATGGGCAGCCCGAACTTGACCGCGTGGTCCTTCATGCGCTGGGCCAGGTCATAGCCGCCCACACCATCCACCTCGCCCGGCCAGTTCTCCACCAGGTGGGTGTTGAGCACCTGTCCTCCCGGACTCATCTGCTCCAGGAGCACCACGTCCAGGCGCGCGCGGGCGGCATACAGACCCGCGGTGAGGCCCGCGGGACCGCCGCCCACGATCACCAGTTCTCGCTCAGGCATGATCCTGCTCGCTGCAGGCAGCTACAGGAGCTTCTGCAGGGCCTGCTCGATATGGCTCTTGGACACGGCACCGGTGATCTGATCCACCACCTTGCCGTCCTTGAACATGATCAGGGTGGGAATGGCGCGGATACCGTACTGCCCCGGTGTCTTGGGGCTCTCGTCCACGTTGAGCTTGGCCATCTTCACCTTGCCGGCGTACTCCTCGGCCAGCTCCTCCACCACCGGCGCGATGGCCTTGCAGGGCCCGCACCAGGCCGCCCAGAAGTCCACCAGGGCCGGCGTCTCACTCTTGAGAATTTCTTCCTCGAAGGTCTCGTCGGTCACCTGGAGTACTTTCCCCGCCATGGCTTTCTCCTTGTCTCGGGCCTGTATCTGCTCCCGCGATTCGGGGCGACACGCCAACTGTCTGGAATAATCTTAATGTAATGTATAGACGCACCCCGGGTTTGTCAACGCGGGCCACCGAACCGGCCTACGGTTGACACCCCGGGGGGCGGCGGCGGTAACATGGCCCGAAACCCACCCCTCAAGGAGACGATCCAGGCGGTGGCCAAGGCGCGCAGCATATTCGTGTGCCAGTCCTGCGGGGCGCGGCACCCCAAGTGGCTGGGCCGCTGTCCCACCTGCCAGCAGTGGGGCAGCCTGGTGGAGGAGCCGGCGGAGGCGGCTTCCCGGCAAGAGTCCGCCCCCGCGCCGGAGCTGCTCCCCCTGGCCCAGGCCGCCGAACGCGACCAGCCCCGCCTGCCCACCGGGATCGCCGAGCTGGACCGGGTGTTGGGTGGTGGCCTGGTGGGGGGCATGGTGGTCCTGGTGGGGGGCGATCCGGGCATCGGCAAGTCCACCCTCATGCTGCAGTTGGCCGCGGCCCTGAGCCGAAGCGGGGCACAGGTGCTCTACGTCGCGGCCGAGGAGAGCGCGCGCCAGGTGGGCCTGCGCGCCCGCCGCCTGGGGGCCGAGAGCGAAGGGGTGATGCTGCTGGCCCACACCGGGCTGGAGGCGGTGGCCGCAGCCTGGCGCCAGGGCCGCTTCACCGCGGTGGTGGTGGACTCCATCCAGGCCGTGCGCGCGGCCGAGCTGAGCGGTGCGGCGGGCTCGGTGGGCCAGGTGCGCCACTGCGCGGCCGAGCTGGCCGCCCTGGCCAAGGAATTGGGCAGCGCCCTGTTCCTGGTGGGGCACGTGACCAAGGAAGGGGCCCTGGCCGGCCCCCGGGTGCTGGAGCACCTGGTGGACACGGTGTTGTACTTCGAGAGCGAGCCGGCCATGCGCCTGCGTATCCTGCGCGCGGTCAAGAACCGCTTCGGCGCCACCGACGAGGTGGGGGTGTTCGAGATGACCTCGCGCGGGCTGGCCGCGGTGGACAACCCCTCGGCGGTGTTCCTGGCCCACCGGCCCCGGGCGGCGCCGGGCTCGGCGGTGTGCGCCGCCCTCAGCGGCACCCGCCCCCTGCTGGTAGAGGTACAGGCCCTGGTCAGTCCCTCGGGCCTGGCCATGCCCCGGCGCCAGGCCCTGGGCGTGGACCCCGGCCGCCTGCACATGCTGTGTGCGGTGCTGGCCATCCACGCCGGCCGCGACCTGTCGGCACACGACGTGTTCGTCAACGTGGCCGGCGGCATCCGCCTGGCCGAGCCGGCCGCAGACCTGGCCGTGGCCGCGGCGGTGGCCTCGTCCCTGGCGGGCCGGCCNTTGCCTGCC
>MTPE01000455.1 GCA_002011835.1 Desulfarculaceae bacterium JdFR-95
GTGCAAGGGGCGAGGCCCCTTGCACCGCGCGCGGGCCGCCGAGCCATCCCGGCGACCTCAGGCCGACTTGGCCTTGGCCGCCTCCTCTTCCTTGAGCACCCGGCGCAGGACCTTGCCCACCATGGTCTTGGGCAGCTCGTCGCGGAACTCCACCAGCGAGGGCACCTTGTAGTGGGTCATGTTCTCCTTGCACCAGGCGATGATGTCCTCCTCGCTCACCTTGCCCCGGGACTCGGGCTTGAGCACCACGAAGGCCTTGAGGATCTCGCCCACCTTGGGATGCGGCAGGCCGATCACCGCCACCTCCAGGATGTCGGGGTGGCTGAACATGTAGTCCTCCACCTCCTTGGGGAAGACCGAGTAGCCCTTGTGCTTGATCATGTCCTTGGCCCGGTCCAGGATGTAGGTCCAGCCCCGCTCGTCCATGTAGGCGATGTCGCCGGTGTAGAGCCAGCCGTCGCGCAGGGCGCGGGCGGTCTCCTCGGGCCGGTTGTAGTAGCCCTTCATCACCTGGGGGCCCTTGACGCACAGCTCGCCCACGCCCTCCTTGCCCAAGGGCATCTGCTTGGTGCCGGTCTCCAGGTCCATGATCTTGCAGTCGGTGTTGGGGATGGGCAGGCCGATGGAGCCCAGCACCCGCTCCTTGCCCGGAGGAGTCTCGAAGGGGTTGGCGTGGGTCACCGGTGAGGACTCGCTCAGCCCGTAGCCCTCCACCACCATGGTGCCGAACTTCTTCTCGAAGGTGAGCTGTACCTCCCGCGGCAGGGGACCGGCGCCGGACAGCCCCCGGATGAGAGGACTCCAGTCGTACTTCTCCAGGCCGGGGGTGTTGTTGAGCTTGTTGTAGAGCACCGCCACCCCGGCCATGATCAGCTGGTAGCCCTTGCCCCACTTCTCGATCTGCTGGCCCAGCTCGCTCATGTGCTCGGGCGGACGGGGGAACAAGAGCTGGAACCCGCCGGTGGCCACGGCGATGGTCATGCAGCAGGTCATGGCGAAGACGTGGAACAAGGGCAGCACCCCNACGAAGCCGATGTTGGAGGGCAGGTTCTCCCCCAGCCAGGCCGTCAACTGGAAGGCGTTGGCCACCAGGTTGCGGTGGGTGAGCATGGCCCCCTTGGGGGTGCCGGTGGTGCCGCCAGTGTATTGCAGCACCGCCAGGTCCTCGGCCGGGTCGATCTCCACCTCCGGTACCGCAGGCGGGGTCTGCAACAAGTCGGTGAACTTGAGCGCATCCGCCGGAAGCTCGCCGGTGGGGATCTTCTTGAGCAGCTTGCCCAGAAACACCTTCAGGCCCGAGAAGCCGCACAGGTCCACGATGTTGGTGCCGATGACGTGCTCCACCCCGGTGTCGGCGATCACCTTGGCCGGCGCCTCCCACACCGCGTCCAGCACGATGAAGGCCTTGGCCCCGGAGTCGTTGAGGTGGTGCTTGATCTCCATGGGCTTGTAGGTGGGATTGATGGCCGTGGCCACCAGGCCCAGACGCTGGCAGGCGAAGAAAGAGACCACGAACTGGTGGGAGTTGGGCAGCATGAAGGCCACCACGTCGCCCTTCTTCAGACCCAGCCCATGCAGGGCGGTGGCCAGACGGTCCACGTACTCGTCCAACTGGCGGTAGGTGAGCACCGAGTCCAGGAAGACAATGGCGCGACGGTCTGGATTCTTGCGCGCGGTGTCGCGCAGCATCTGCCCCAGGGTTATCTCGGGGATGTCGATCATCTTGGGGACGCCCTCTGGCCAGTCCCCGTACCAGGGCCGGTCGCCGAGGTCGCGGGCCATGACTCACTCCTTCCGGGGGCCGACAGAAGGCCCCTGGCTGTGGCGTGGGGTTGAAGGATTCTCAGGCGGGCGCCAGCCCAGCCTACCCCAACTGGTCCGGGGCTGTCAATGCGCGCCTGCGGACAGGGCCAGGCTGGTCACCCGCCCCGCGCTCACCACTACCACCCGCCCCGGCGCGGACGACCCCGCCGGACGCAAACCATAGCGCCCCGGACGNAGGAGGAACACCTGCCCCGGACGCAGACGACCCAGGGATCGGCCGCGGGCGTCCAACAGCTCGTACCAACGCCTCCCACCCTCGGGCCGGCGGCGCACCAGCAGTCCTCCCACTTCCGGCAAGACGATCCGTACCTCCCGGCCCGGCGCCAACTCCACCTCCCGGCGCAAGGCCGGCACCACCTCCACCTCCAGGCGATAGCGACCCGGACGCAGACGCAGCACCTGGTTGGTGTAGCCCACCCCCGCCGGGCGGCCGGACCAAAGATCGGTGAGACGATAGGGCACCCGCACCGCTCCCCGCGGCCCTTTCAGACCTACGGTGAGAGAGGCCCAAGGCCCCACCACCAGGCGCAGCTCGGCCCCGGCCTCCACCAACACCGGCCAGGCCAGAGGGTGGTTCAGGGCCTTGATCAGATACAGNCCGGAGGGAAGCGACAGCGTGAAAGGCGTGCGTCGGTCCTTCAAGAGCACCTTGCCGTCCCAGGAGCGCGCCACCCGCATGCGCCAGGCCAGGGGTCGGCCCTCGCGGTCCTGGGACAGTACGGTGACCCGCCCCCGGCCTCCCACCAACAGGCGGGTGAGGGTGCCGGGAGAGACCGTGACCTTGGCCGGTGCCGGCCCCACCGGCTTCCGGCCAGTCCACACCAGACCATACACCCCGGGCAAGAGCTGCTGGGCCCGGCCGGTTACACCGGGACGCAAGGCATAGAGCGCCCCGCTGCGCTCCAGACGATAGGCCAGGCGCAAAGGCCGGTTGTCTGGAGCAAAAGCCTGTATCAACAGACGAGCCGAGGCCAAGGCGGTCTTGACCGCCCGGTGCAACACCCCCCCCAGGCGCGCCGGCCGCCGGGCGCGGAACAAGGCCCCACCCCCCAGGCGGACCAGCTCCCGCAACCACGACTCACCCGCGGCCAGATCCAGGGCCAAGGCATGGGCGAACACCTCGCCACCGCCCCAGGGCAGGCGGGACAGATCGCGAGAGGAGGGGCCGGCAAAGGGCGCCGTGGCCACATACACCAAGGAGCCGCCACCTTGGGTACGTAACCATTCCAGAGCCGCGGCACAGGCGGCCAGACGCGCGGCCGCCGAGGGACTCTGGGACAGACCGTGGGGCAGGCGCACGCGGCGGTCCTTCAGGGCCAGGGCCGAGGCCGGCGGGATCAGTCGTCTGGGACCAGAAGCCTCAGTCAGCCATACCCCAGCCTGCACCCGCAAGGGCAGGGAACGCAGCTCAATGGTCAGCATGCGCTCCAAGGCTTGACGCCGCGTGGTTTCCAACCAGGGCTGCTCCAGGACGGGACCGGCCTCCACCACCACGGCCAGTCGCCAGGGCCGAGGCGGCAGGGAGCCGGCTCGGCCCGGCCCCGCCCATAGCAGTAGGACCAGGATCAGGATCAGGCACGGTATGGGACGATATTTGGGCATGGCTTGGTTCGCGGCTCGCCTCTCGCCCCAGGCTAGCCCCGCGCCCCGCCCCGGTCAAGACCGGCCCTGAAAGGGCCGGCCCCCTTTCAGGGGGCCATGGCC
>MTPE01000452.1 GCA_002011835.1 Desulfarculaceae bacterium JdFR-95
CACATCGCCGCCAACCCCCAGATGGGGCCGTTCTTCTTCATCCCCTACCTGTTCACCACCGCGGCCTGGGGGCCGCTCATACATCCCGGCCAGAGCGTGATCATCCCCTGCCTGCACGACGAGGGCTACGCCCGCATGGCCATGGTGCGCCGCGCCTTCCACACCGCCCGCGCCGTGGTGTTCCACGTGCCGGCCGAACGCGAGCTGGCCGCCCGCCTCTACGACCTGCAACGCACCGAGCCCCTGATCCTGGGCGAAGGTGTGGACACCGACTGGCAGGCCGACCCCCAGCGCTTCCGCCGGAAGTACGGCCTGTCCGGCCCCTTCATCCTCTACGCCGGGCGCAAGGACGCAGGCAAGAACGTGCCCCTGCTGTGCGCCTACTTCCTGCGCTACCTGGCCGACACCGGCGGCGCCGGCGGCCTGAAGCTGGTCATGATCGGCAACCTGCCCGCACCCATCCCTCCTGGCGGGGAGGAGCANATCATCGACCTGGGCTTCGTGCCCCTGCAGGACAAGTACGACGCCTACGCCGCGGCCGAGCTNTTGGTGCAGCCCTCGCTCATGGAGAGCTTCTCCCTGGTGATCATGGAGTCCTGGCTGGCGGGCCGGCCGGTGATGGTACATTCGGGTTGCGCCGTGACCCGCGATCACGTGGAGGCATCGGGCGGGGGGTTGCACTTTGCCGACTACCCCCACTTCGCCGAGGGACTGAACCTGCTGCTGGCCCGGCCGGAGCTGTGCCGGCGCATGGGCGAGGCGGGCCGGCGCTACGTGCTGGACAATTACTCCTGGCCCGTGGTGACCCGGCGCTATCGGGAGCTGATTCAGCGCCTGTGGGACGAGCCCCTGCCCCGGCCGCGGACCAAGCTGGACGTGCTGCGCCTGGCCGGGGACGGCCGGTGCGGGCGGTACACCAACTGCTGGTGGACTTCGCCTACGGCGACGCCATCGGCAACGACGTGCTGGCCATCCAGAAGACTCTGCGCGCCTGGGGCTATCCCTCCGAGGTGTTCGCCGCCCACGTACACCCCCGCCTGCGCGGCCGCGCCCGACCCTGGGAGGACTTCGCCCGCCGGATGTCTCCCCAGGACCTGGTCATATTCCACTTCTCCATCGGCCACCCCCTGATCGACCAGGTGCCGGAGCTGCCCGGGCGCAAGGTGATGCGCTACCACAACATCACCCCGGCCCNCTTCCTGGAGGGCGTGGACCCGGCGGCGGTGCGCCGGGCCGAGATGGGCNGGCGGCAGTTGGCCGAGCTGGCCCCGGCCATGGAGCTGGGCATCGGGGTGAGCGAGTACAACACCCGCGAGCTGGTGGAGGCCGGCTGCCCCTGCACCGCCACCGTACCCATCCTGCTGGACCTGGACCACCTGGAGCGCCCCCCCGACCCCATGGTGTTGAGCCGCTTCTCTGGCGGCAGGCCCAAGGTGCTGCACGTGGGGCGCGTGGTGCCCAACAAGCGCATCGAGGATCTGATCAAGACCCAGTACTGGCTGTCCCGCCTGGTGCCGGGGGTGCGCCTGCTCATCGTGGGCAGCGGCCTGGACACCCCCTACGGCCGGGGCCTGCGCAAGCTGGCGGCAGAGCTGGACGTGGAGGGGGTGTATTTCGCGGGCCACGTCAGCGACGCGGAGCTGATGGGCTACTACCGCGCCGCCGACCTCTACCTCTGTCTGTCTCGGCACGAGGGCTTCTGCGTGCCCCTGGTGGAGTCCATGCACTTCGGCCTGCCCGTGGTGGCCTATGCCTCCAGCGGCATACCCTACACCCTGGGGGACGCAGGCGTACTGCTCCCCCGCAGCGATCATCCTTTCGTGGCCGAGGTGGTGGCGCGGGTGCTGGAAGACGAGGACCTGCGCCGGCGCCTGGTGGAGCGGGGCCGCGCCCGCTTGGCCCGCTTCCACCCCTCGCGGGTGGCCGCCGAACTGCGCGCGGTGCTGAGCCGATACTTCGGCCTGGAGGAGCAGGTGTGATCCCGGTGGTGGTGGACGGCCGGCCCCTGCAGCCGGGGTTCAAGGCCCACCGCGAACGCGGCATCGGCCGCTACAGCAAGAACCTCTTGGCCGCCATGCTGGGGTTGCCGGCGCCGCCGCGGGTGGAGCTCCTGCTGCAGGAGGGCCTGGCCGACCCCGGGCTGTTCGGGGAGTTGCCCCGGCGCTACACCGGAGTGGCGCCGGGCTGGCTGCCGGTGGGCAAGCGCCTGCTCACGCAACACCTGCTGGCGCGGCGGGCCTTGGCCCCGGTTTGGCGCCGGGGCCGGGTGGTGCACTTCCTGAGCCACCTGGACGCGCCGTTGCGCCTGGGGCCGCGTACCGTGATCACGGTGCACGACCTCATCGCCCAGAAGCTGGCCCGGCTCTACGCCCAGGGCAAGAGCGACGCCCGCTTCCGCCTGGAGCGCTGGCTGGAGACCCGCTGCCTCTATCAGGCCAGCCGCATCATCGCCGTGAGCGAGTGTACGCGCAGCGACCTGGTGGAGCTCTACCGCCTGGACCCCGGACGCATCGTGGTCATCCCCGAGGCGGCCGACCCCGCCCTGGCCCCGGTGGAGGACCCCGCCGTCCGCACCCGCGTGCTTTCCCGCCAGGGCCTGGAGGCTGCCCGGCCCTTCTTCCTCTATCTGGGCGGCATCGACCAGCGTAAGGACCTGGACACCCTGCTCGGGGCCCTGGCCCGCCTGCGGGATCAGGGCCGGGACTGCCTCTTGGCCCTGGCGGGAAAGATCCGCGACGACCGGCAGTATCCGGCCCTGCGCCGGGCCGTCCGGCGTCAGGGCCTGGAGGAGCGGGTACGCGAGCTGGGCTACGTGCCCGACCAGGACCTGCCCGCCCTGTTCTCGGCCTGCGCGGCCTTCGTGTTTCCTTCGCGCTACGAGGGTTTCGGCCTGCCGCCCCTGGAGGCCATGGCCTGCGGGGCGCCGGTGGTGGCGGCCGCAGGGGGTGCGGTGCCCGAGGTGGTGGGCGATGCGGGTATACTGGTGCCGCCGGGTCGGCCCGAAGAACTGGCCGCGGCCATGGCCCGTATCCTGGAAGACGAGGGCCTGGCCCGCGAACTGCGGCGAAAGGGGCTGGCCCGGGCGCGCGGCTTCAGTTGGGAGCGCACCGCCCGCCAGACCCTGGCGGTGTACGAGGAGGTGGCCCGTGAGCGCTGAGTGGAAGGGGCGCGTGGTCCCGTGTGCCCTGGAGGCGGGACTGGCGGTCCTGGTGGCCCTGGGGGTGTGGTGGCTGTGGCCGCGGCTGGAGGTGCCGCGCCTGGGGGCGGAGGAGGTCTGGTTCGCCCTGGCCTGGCTGGTGGTCCTGGCCGGGCCGGTCCTGCTGTCGTTGTGGTGGCGGCCCGCACCCCAGGGAGAGCTGGTGCACACCTTCCGCGCCGAGACCCTGTCCACGGCCTCCTTCCTGCTGGCCGGCGTGTTCCTGGCCCTGCTGGTGGCCGCGCCCCGGCTGGGCAACTACAAGCTGTGGCTGGGGGTGGTGTACCTGGCCGCGGTGACCATACGCCTGGCCGGCCTGTCGCTGTGGCTG
>MTPE01000029.1 GCA_002011835.1 Desulfarculaceae bacterium JdFR-95
CCAGGGGCCAGTCGAACACGCCCGGTCGTGCGCGCAGGTCACCCCCGCTGCCCGGGATGAACAAGAGGGGCGGACCCTGCCCCGCCATCTGGTAACACAGGCGTATGTCGCCCACCTGGGCCCAAGGCATGGTGTCCCTCCTGTGGGGTCAGAATAGCACAAGCCAGGCGGGAAGCGGGGCTACTCTAGTCTTCTGGTAGAATATACCTATGGCTCGTACGGTGAACATCGTGGTGGACGGGTTGCCCGAGGCGGTGCCGGCGGGGACCACCCTGGCCCAGCTCATACAGCGCCACCAGGCCCAGCACAAGGACCTCATCGTGGAGCTGGACGGGCGTTTCGTGCCGGCCCACGACTATGAGCGGGTACAGGTGGAGGAGGGCAGCCGGGTGGAGTTCATCCTGCCCGCTTTCGGGGGGTGAGGGGCGGTGGCCGGGCGCTATCAGGTGCAGGAGCGTTTCGCGCCCTGGGGCCGGGAGGGCCAGCGGAGGGTGTCGCGGGCCACGGTGGCGGTGGTGGGGCTGGGTGCCCTGGGCGGCACGGCGGCTCTCTTGTTGGCGCGGGCCGGGGTGGGGCGGCTGGTGTTGATCGATCCCGACCTGCCCGAGCTGGAGAACCTGCACCGCCAGTTGCTCTACACCGAGCGGGACGTGATGGCTGGCCGGCCCAAGGTGGAGGCAGCCGCAGCGCACCTTCTGGCGGGCAACCGCACGGTACGGGTGGAGACCCACGCCGTCAGCCTGGACGGTCAGAACGCCTCACGCCTGCTGGCGGGGGTGGAGGTGGTGGTGGACGGCCTGGATCGTCCCCGGCCGCGCTATCAGCTCAACCGCATATGCCTGGAGCAAGGCATACCCTGGGTGCATGCCGGGGTGGTGGGCGCGCGGGGCCAGCTTCTGGTGGTGCGTCCGGGGCGGGGACCATGTCTGCAGTGCTGGTTTCCTCCCCGCGGCGAGCCCAGCGAGAGCGTGGCCACCCACGGAATCATCGGCCCCTTGCCCGCCTGTCTGGCCAGCCTGGAGGCGACCGAGGTCCTCAAGCTGCTGGTGGGGGCGGAGGACGCCCTGTTGCGCGGGCTGCTGTTGGTGGAGCTGTGGCCGCCCCGCTTCCGGGTGGTGGAGAAGGCTTGGCAGCCGGAGCAGTGTCCCGTGTGTGGCGAGCTGTTCGTCTCCGCCCAAAGGGCCTAATCCTTCTTGCCGCCCCGGCGCCAGCGGGCCAGGCCCTCCCTGATTCCCTTGAGCATCACCTCCAGATAGTTGCCCGGTAGCACGTCCTTCACGTAGGGGATGGTGTCGCGGGCCAGGGGGCGGTCCTTCCCCTGCAGATGCAGGTTGTAGCTGAAATAGACCTGGTCCTCGGCGCCCTGTTCCTCGAATCCCCACAGGAGCAGGGCCTTGGCGCCCAGGCGGCGGGTGACCTCGCGGATCATGAGCACCTCGCTGGGCTTGAGGCGCGACTCCACCACGTCCTCGGCCTTGCCCTCCCCGGTGAGTAGACTGGCCAGGCCGCGCAGGGAGACCCCGCTCTCCAGCAGGACCTCCTCGGGCTTGAAGCCCAGAGCTTTCTTGATGCGGGCCACCTGAGGCGGGGTGACGGCGAAGGCCTGGAGCTTCAGGCCGCGCTGTCGGTTGAGGGCGCGGGCGATGGCCTGGGCGGACACCTTCTTGGGGTCGATGTCGCCCTCCCACAGGGACACCGCCGGCCACACTGCCACGCGCAGCCAGCCCAGCTTGGTCTTGGCCGCGGGCGGGACAGGGGGCTTGGCGGCGGGTTTGGGTCTGGGCTTGGCCTTGCTGGAGGGCTTGGGTTTGGGGGCGGGGGTGCGCTTCAGCTTGGCCAGGCGCTGGCCGGGCTTGATGGGGGCATGGCGGACGATCGCCCGTGCGGTGCTGATCTGGTCTTCCACCGCCACCACCTTCAGGATCGCCACCTTGATCTTTTTGACCAGCCGCTCGCCGGTCACGGGATGGATCAGGGTCTTGATCTCGAAGACCTGGAACCGGTCGCCACGCTTCACCCCCTGCTTGCGGCCCAGGTCTATGGTGATCTCCTTGCCGCTCACGTCCACCACGTAGCCGCGGCGGGGCAGGGCCTTGGGGCGGGCCGCGGGGGGTGGAGGTGGAGGTGTGGTGGTGACCGTAGGCGGGGGCGGCGGGGGAGCCGGAGACCCGCCACCGGCCTGGGCGAACAGGCGCAGGGCACGCGGTGGCAGGCGCCGGGGGTCGGGCCGGTAGGAGGGGTCTTCCCGGCGGGCGGCGCGGAAGGCCTCCAGGGCGGCCTTTTCGTCACCTTGGGCCAGGCACACCAGGCCCAGGTAGGTATGGGCCTTGGCCTTGAGGGCGGGGGTCATGTCCGGTGCGGCCAGGGCTTGCTGCAGGGTGGCCTTGGCCTGCTCGAACTCGGCGAAGTCGTAGTGCTCCACGCCCTTGAGCAGCAACTCGGGGCCGGTGGCGGCTTGGCAGGTGGTGACGGCAGCGGTGGCCAGGGCCACCCAGATGGCCAGTATGAACAGCGGCGGCAGAGACGCCCTACCGGTTGCCCTATGCATGATTCCGACGACTCCTCATGGTTCTGCCGTGAGTCTGACCTTGAGCCTCACCGCTTTGCCCTCCTCCAGCACCACCTCTCGCACCACGGTGCTATAGCCTTGGCGGCGCAGCTCCAGGCGGTGAGGCCCCAGGGGCAGGTTCTCGATGGCCAGAGGTGTGGTGCCCAGTTTCTTACCGTCGAAGTATATCTCCGCCCAGGGTACGGCGTTGACCGCCAGCTTGCCCCCGGTGAGCTGGAAGCGCAGTTTGACCGTGGTGCGAGGCTTGATCTCCACCTGCCGGCTCTGGCGGGCGCCATAGGCCCGCACCTCCACCTGGTGTCGGCCCACGGCCACCCCTTTCTGCACCAGGGGTGTGAACCCCAGTTTCTTGCCGTCCAGGTACACCTCGGCCACCGGCCGGCAGCCCACCACCAGGGTGCCCGTCCGGCTCTCGCGGAGCTGCCGCCGCGCCATCTCCAGGTACTTGCGGCCGTTGGTGTCGTCCGGGAACACGGCCAGGAACTGCTCGAACTGGCGTACGGCCTGGGCATAGCGGCCGGCGTTGAAGTCGGTTACGCCCTGCACGAAGGCCAGGCGGGCCAGCCGGCGCATCTCCTGCTGCTGATCGCGCGGCGTGGGCTTGGCCGGGGCCGGCGGCGCCTTGGGCTTGGGCCGGGGCTTTGGGCGGGCCAGAGCGGCGCGGCGCCTGGCCACTTCGGCCAGGCCGGCCTTGGCCTCTTTGGCCTGGGGGTCCAGGACCAAGGCCCGCTGGAAGGCGGCCTCGGCCTCCTTGAGCTTACCTGCGTTCAGCAGGGTCTGTCCCTGCCGGATGGCGGCCTGGACCTTCCGGCGGCGCTCCTCGGCGCGCTTGCGTTCGGCCTCGATCCGGGCCAGCTCCTCTTGGCGCCGGCGCACCGCCTCCAGCCCTTCCTTGGCCGCCTCCAGGGTGGGGTCCAGGGCCAGGGCCTGGCGGAAGGCGGCCTCGGCCTGGG
>MTPE01000177.1 GCA_002011835.1 Desulfarculaceae bacterium JdFR-95
GACAGTGGGGTTTGGCCGAGGGCGTAACCCCAAGTACCCAGGGACCGGCTCGCAAGAGGCCAACCCACCGCTCTTGGAACGGACGAGGGGCTTGTCTCTGTCTCTGCCGCCTCCCTGTGTCCGCCGAACTCCCAGCCGCCCTGCCGGTCTTTTCGAGGACGCGTACACGGGCCTGAAGGACACCATGCCTTGGCGAGAGCAAAGGTCTGCTCCCTGGAGGTGCCGGAAGAAAGACCTCGGTACGGTGGGCAGTCCGGCGCCGCACCTCTTTCTGCGGCGCCAGACGTACCGGAAACGGACCCTTCCCTACAGGGGAGGCCGTTTGGTGTGGTGGTCGGTGGCCTGTTGGAAGGCGTGGCCGATGGCCAGCACGGTCTCCTCGGCGAAGTGGGGGGCGATGATCTGCAGGCCGATGGGCCGGCCGCTGGAGGCGAAGCCGGCCGGCACGCTGATGCCGGGCAGGCCGGCCAGGTTCACGGCCAGGGTGAGCACGTCGCTCAGGTACATCTGCAGGGGGTCGTCCACCTTCTGGCCCAGGTCGAAGGCCGGGGTGGGGGCCACCGGCGCCACCAGGGCGTCCACCTGCTCGAAGGCCTGGAGGAAGTCGCGCTTGATCAGGGTGCGCACCTGGCTGGCCTTGCCGTAGTAGGCCTCGTAGTAGCCGGCGCTGAGGGCATAGGTGCCCAGCATGACGCGGCGGATGACCTCCTCCCCGAAACCCTGGCTGCGGGTGTCCAGGTACATGTCCATCAGGTCGCCCTTCTCGCGGCGCAGGGAGAGCCCGTATTTGACCCCGTCGTAGCGGGCCAGGTTGGAGGAGCACTCGGCCGGGGCCACGATGTAGTACACGGCCAGGGCGTACTCACTGTGGGGCAGGCTCACCTCCACCGTGGTGGCGCCCAGCTCCTCCAGCACGGCGATGGCCCGGCGCACGGTCTGCTCCACCTCCGGGTCCACGCCCTCCTGGAAGTATTCCCGGGGCAGGCCCAGCTTGAGGCCCTTCACCCCGCGCTCCAGGGCGGCGGAGTAGTCCGGCACCGGGGCGGGGGCAGAGGTGGAGTCGGCCGGGTCGTGGCCGGCGATGGCCTGCAGCACCAGGGCGCAGTCGGCCACGCTGCGGGTGATGGGCCCGGCCTGGTCCAGGGAGGAGGCGAAGGCGATCAAGCCGAACCGGCTCACCCGGCCGTAGGTGGGCTTCATGCCCACCACCCCGCAGTGGCTGGCGGGCTGGCGGATGGAGCCGCCGGTGTCGGTGCCCACGGCGTAGAGGCAGGAGCCCGCGGCCACGCTGGCCGCCGACCCCCCCGAGGACCCACCGGGGATGGCGGTGAGATCCCAGGGGTTGCGGGTGGGGCCGAAGGCCGAGTTCTCGGTGGAGGAGCCCATGGCGAACTCGTCCATGTTGTGCTTGCCCAGCATGACCATGCCCGCGGCCTTGAGCCGCGCCACCACCGTGGCGTCGAAGGGAGGCACGAAGTTCTCTAGGATGCGGCTGGCGCAGGTGGTGGTGACCCCGGCGGTGCAGAACACGTCCTTGATGCCGCAGGGGATACCGGTGAGGGGGCCGCCCTGGCCCGCGGCGATGAGCCGGTCGGCGGCCTCGGCCTGCTCCAGGGCCAGCTCCGGGGTCACGGTCAGGTAGGCGTGGATGCGCTCCTCGGTGNCCTGGATGCGCTNCAGCAGGGCCTGGGTCAGCTCCACCGCGCTCACCTCGCGCCGGTCCAGCAGCTCGCGCGCCTGGGTGATGCTCAGCTCGTACAGTTCCATGTGCGCTCTCCCGGTGTGGTCTTCCGGCCGCGGCTAGATGACGCGCGGCACCACGAAGCTCTGGCCGTCGCTGGCGGGTGCGTTGGCCAGGGCGCGATCCCGCTCCATAGAGGGGCGCACCTGGTCCTCGCGCATGGCGCCGGTCAGCTCCAGGGCGTGGCTGGTGGGGGGCACGCCGGTGGTGTCCAGCTCGCGCAGCTTGTCCATGGCGGCCAGGATGTCGTTGAGCTGGCCGGTAAGGCGCTCCACCTGCTCCGGGGACAGACGCAGGCGGGCCAGGATGGCTACGTGTTCCACTTCCTCGCGGCTGATCTTCATGCCGGCTCCTCCCTGCCGATGTCTCACCGGCATCCCTTGTACCACGCCCCCCGCGGGGTGGCAAGGCGCCCGCCCTAGGGACGGCTCAGCGGCTACCCCACCCGCCGCCCCACCAGGCCGCCGCCGGCCACAGGTTGAGCAGGGCCAGGGCGGCCAAGGTGGCGCCGAAGCCCACCGTGGGCAACAGCAGCAAAGGCAGCAGCGCCCCCACCACGCCTCCGGCCAGGTCCAGGCCGTAGAGCCGTCCGCCCGCGGCGGCCGGGACCACGCCGCCGCCCTCCAGGCGCACCCGCCCGGCCAGGCCGAAGTAGGCGCCGGTGAGCCCGCCGCACACCGCGGCCAGGCCCAGCAGGCCCAGGCGCCCGGCCAGGCCCGGCGCCGCACCGTGCCAGGCCGCGGTGAGGCCCCACAGGACCAGGCAGGCCCCGGCCAGCCCCAGGCCCAGGCCCAGCAGCCACCGCCGGGGCCGAGTCAGGCCCGCCCAGCGCCCGGCCAGCAGCCAGGCCGCCGCGGACATGCCGGCCATGAACGCGGCCAGCACCAGGGCCAGCCCCAGATACACCGCCCCGAACAGCACCTGATAGGCCACCAAGACCAGCACGGACAAGGCCATGGCCGTCAGTCCGGTGACCCCCACCCCCAAGGGCAGGGCCACCGCCGGCCGCCGCCGCGCCCAGAGGAAACACACCAGCACCCCCAAGGCGGCCGCCCATGGAATGTAGCCCGGTCGCAGCTGAAGCAGGCCCCAGGCCCAGGACGAGGCGCCGGCCAGCTCCGCCCCCCACAGCTCCGGGGCCAACAGCAGGGCCCGGGGGCGCAGGTCGCGGTTGGCCGGCTGTGGCCCTGCCCGGGCCAGCACCGCCTGCAGGAAGGCCAGGCGCATGGGGTCGGCGGCCTGGGCCAGGGTGTCGGGCCGCCCCGCGGTCACCCCCTGCCAGCGGCGCCCTTCCAGGCGGGCGATCCAGGCCTCCGGGCCGGCGGGGACCGCGCCTTCCTCCTGGCTGAGCAGCAGCCACAGCTCCAGCCCAGAGGCCAGGCGCACCACCCTGAACACCCGGCGCGCCGCGGCCAGCAGGGTAGCCAAACGGGCGGCCTGGAGCCTGCCGGCCAGGTACTCCATGCTCGGCAGGCGTACCACCCCCACCCCGCCCGGGGCCAGGGCCCGGGACAAGGCCCGGAAGCCGGCCAGGCTGTAGTAGCGGTTCAGGCCCAGGGTCACGGGGGGCGGCAGGAGCAGGACCACCAGGTCGTAACGCTGCGGGGTGGTCTGCAGGAAGGTGCGGCCGTCGCCGTGGACCACGCACAGGTTGGGGGGCAGGCCCCGCGGCCGCAGGCGGCCCAGGAAGNCCGCCAGCCAGGGGTCCAGCTCCACCACCGTGACCTGCTGCAGTCCCTGGGCCGCCCCCTGTCGGGCCGCCGCGGCCGCGGGGCCC
>MTPE01000398.1 GCA_002011835.1 Desulfarculaceae bacterium JdFR-95
CGATCATACCGCCATGTGCCTGGCCTGTTGCCGCGGGGGCGCGCCCGCCGCTCCCGGTAGCGTAGTCGCCGTAGGCCGCTCGCATGGCGTTACCGGCTAGGGGGTCGTGTTGCCGTGCCGCGAGCCGGGGAGCCCGGTCCCCCACCTCCCGCCCCCAAGCAGGCGCCCGCTGGTCCCGGAGGGGGTCTCAGTCCTGCTCGGGCAGCGGGACCCAATAGCCGCAGGTCTCTTTGCCGGAGTCGATGCGCCAGCCATGTTCTTTTCCCGCCACCGAGCCGGGCACCCAGGCCAGACTGCCCCGCACAGGGCTGGTCTGTCGGCCCTCACCGCTACCCCGGCGTTTCCAGCCCGCGGTCAGCTCCAGGGCGCCGCGAGCCTCGGGGAGGACCTCCTGGGCCACGTGGGCCAGGAGGCGTTTGCCCTGTATGGCGGGCTCGTCTCCCCCCAGCTCCACCCGGCACTCGAAGACCTCCTGCGCGGGGCGGAAGTCTTCCTGCTGGATGCGGCCCAGGCCGTAGCGGGTGTCTCCGCCCACCAGCAGGGTCTGGATTTCCTTCAGGCGCTGGCGGAAGTGGCCTTCCTTCAGGAACAGATAGCCCACCAGGAATACCGGAGAGGGTTCCTCTCCCGGAGAGGAGGGGCGCCACCAGGGGTTGATACACTCCTGTTCGCGCAGGGTGCCGTCTTCGGCCGCCTCGCTGTGGGGCGAGACCGCGGTGTTCATGCGCGAGTCCAGCAGGCGCCGGCGGAAGCGGTGGTCGGGCAGGTCCTCGGCGCCCCGGCGTTTCCAGAGCAGGCCCCGGTTGTCCTCGAAGCGTGGCAGCCAGGGATGGATGCGGCCGTTTGCCTCCTCTGCGGGGTAGAGGTAGGTGAGGCGGCAGGATAGGGCCAGCTCGTGTCCCATCTTGGGGTAGTCGGGAAACTGAGCCTGGTTCGGGGCGGTACGGCTCAGCTCGGCCACCAGCGCTCCCCACATGGTGCGGGCGGGCAGGTAGGTCCGGCAGCGGTTGAGGTTGCCCGCCGGCGGCAGGCCCAGGAACAAGGGCCACTCCAGGCGCCACACCCAGCGGTAGAGCTTCCAGGTGGCGGTCATGGCCCTAGCCCTCCTGGGCCACCTTCACCCGAGCGTGGTAGCGGGTGTAGGTCAGGGTGCGTCCCAGCAGCTCCCAGGCCAGCAGCAGGGTGTCGAGGTCTTGGGCTATGGTTTCCACCGCCGCCTTCCATTGGGCGTCGGGGGGCACTCCCATCGGCAGCTCCTTGAGGAGTGCAACCAGGTCTTCCGCCAATGACCCGGCCAGGTTCTGCCCCTGGGCCTCGAGATAGAGAAAGAGGGCATACACCCCCTGTTCCCCCAGCACTCCCAGGGCGTCGGTGGCCAGCTTGTCCAGGTCCTTGGCCCTGGACTGGTCTGTGGCTGCGCTTGCGATCTCCTCTGCCCTCCGGGCGCAGAGCAGGTCCAGGTTGGTCCAGCCTGGGTTTGGTGCGTGGTTGCCGTTGCTCATGCCTGCCCCTCCCCCTGGGACTGTTCTGCGGAGTTGTGGTTTGTTTCCGCCTGCGGACCGCATTCCTGCCAGCCCCACACCCGCAGGCGGCCCATGCCCCGCCGGCCCATGCCCCCGATGCCCAGGTACTCCAGATAGTCGTCGGCGCTGGCCACCACCTCGCGGACATGCTCAGGGGACTCGACCGCTTCTATCTCCGACCCGCCCACCTTGAAGTGATCCGGGTGGCGGCAGATCACCTCCCAGACCAGTATGGTGTTGCGGGGCAGGGCCTCGTAGGTGAACAGGGCCCCTTCCAGGGCGGCGCCGGTGGCCGGGTCTATGGCCACCGAGGTGCGCACCTCCAGGTTGCTGTTCACCACCTGGGTGAAGACCTGGTCCGAGACCAGCACCACCCGCCCGCGTATGCGGGGATCGACCTTCAGCTTCGTCAGAATATCTCTCACCTTCTGGGGGACGCCTTGGTCGCTGTTGTTGTCCTGGGGAAGGTCTTGGCCGTTGTCCTGGTCCGAGAACTTCAGCTCATCGCCTGATTGCAGGGGCAGCATGAGCCAGCCCAGGTTGATGCGGTCGCGGTTCTGGGGGAGGTCGTCCCCCAGGCGGTAGCAGGCAGCGGGATCGGGGAGCGGCTCCAGGGGCTGCAGGCAGTGGGGAGAGAGATGCCCCAGGGCCAGGGGGCTGGTGACCCAAAGCGGTCCGGAAGCGGACGGCACCGGGAACAGCAACACCTGCATGTCGCTGAACGCGGCCAGGCCGGCAAAGCCCCCGCCCGCGTCCAGGCCGGTGGCGAAGCCGAACACCGTGCAGATGGGGCAGTCGGGTTCGGCGCAATGGCCCTTGCCCTCTCCGGCCAGGCCTTGGCCGGCGCAGCGGGGATAGCGACCCTTGGCCATGGCGGCGTAGGCCCGCACCACGCCGGCCAGGCTGGAGCCGGGCACCTTGGGGATGCGGGTGACNGGGTCCCGCACGATGGTGTTGTCCACCCGGCCCAGGCGGGAGCCGCCGGTGCCCACGTGTATGGGATCCAGGGCCATGCCGCAGAAGGTATAGGCCCGGAAACTAGCTCTGCCCTGTTGGGACATCACGCTTCCTCCCCCGGTTTCAGCTTGAGTACGTTCAGGTGCCACTCCAGGCACCAGGCCAGAAGGCCTTCGCGGGCCGCGTCCACCACGGCCTCCAGGCGCGCTCCGCGTAAGTCCAGGGCCGCCCCCAGGCGGGCGCGTACCAGGCCCAGCCAGGCCTCCTCACCCCCGGGCAGCCATCTGCCTTGGGGGTCCTGCCACTGCTCGCGCTGGCGGAGCAGCTCTCCCCAGGTGGCGCGCAGGGCCCGGACGCTGGGGGCCTGCTCGTCCAGCAGGCGCCACAGCTCGCGCATGCGCCGCCACTGCCCGGGCGACCACGGGCGCACCTCGTCGAAACGGCGCGCCGGATGGTCCAGGAACGAGCCGGCCAGGCGCGCGGGGTGTATGCAGACCGCTTCCCCGGCTTCCAACTCGCAGGCGTGGCGATAGAGGGTGCCGTCGGGGTGCTGGAAGTCGTGGGGGTGCCGCGGCCGGCGGCCTGCTGTCTTCAGGTAGGGGTAGAACCAATCCCGCCGTTGGTCGGGCAGCTCCACCGGCAGCGTCCAGAGCTCGTCCTGGCCCTTGGGTCCGCGCAGGTGGAGACTGGTCACGCCCTGGCGGGTCTCCTGTTGCTTCACCCACCACCACTCGGCCGTGGAGTTTGCCTCCAGCTCGTCCTCCAGGTTGCGGGCGGCCTCGATCACGGACTGGAAAGGGGTCATGCGGCGGAAGGCCATCACGCCCAGGCGCAGGGGCAGGCGGTCGCGCACCCGGGCGAACTGCTCCTGCCAGGCCTCCACCGCGGCGTCCACACAGGCCGAGGCCGCCTCCAGGGGCACCAGCACCCGGAACCGCACCGGCGACAGCTCCAGGGTGATCACGGGGCAGTAGGCCTCCAGGTGGTCCTCCAGATCCTGGTCGGGGGCGAGCTGCAAATTTGCCTCAA
>MTPE01000102.1 GCA_002011835.1 Desulfarculaceae bacterium JdFR-95
GCACGCACCAGATGGTGCCGAAGTCCACCTGCACGGTGCGCAAGGAAGTAGTCTCCGCCCCGCACACCCCGGCCCAGGCCCAAAACACCAGTGCGCATGCCATGGCCACCAGCAGGTTGGCTCGACGCATGAAGACCTATCTCTCCTTGAAGACCGTGGGTTCGTCTTTGCCGCAGTCTATGGTTGGACACCCTGGTCATTATTTTGGGCGATGGAATCCCCGAAGTCAATCAGGGGATTGGCGGGATGGCTACAGGGAGCGGTAGATGGCCTCCACCTCGGGGCTGTAGCGCTGGCCCTGGGCATAGACCACCAGGGGTGGCTCCACGGCCAGCTCGGCGCCGGCGTGTTTGACCGCCTCGATCAGGGCCAGGGAGGCGGGCCGCCCTGCGCGGCCGTGGACCAGGCGCAGGCGCCGGGGGGTGAGGCGCACCGCCTGCAGGCCGGCGAGCGCCTCCACCAGCCGCGCCGGGGGCCAGCACAGGGCCAGGCGCCCTCCCCGCGGCAGCAATTCCACGGCCACGCGCCACAGGTCTTCCGCGGCCAGGGCCAGCTCCTGGCGGGCGCGGGCGCGGGCGGGGTGGGGGGAGACGCGGCCGTGGCCGGCCTTGGTGAAGGGCGGGTTGGTGATGACCAGGGCGAAGGCCCCGGGTTTCAGCTCAGGGTGAGGTCGGCGCAGGTCGTGGGTGAGGACCTGGCCGGGCACGCCGGCCGCGGCCAGGTTCCGGCGGCAGCAGTCCGCGGCCAGGGGGTCGATCTCCACTGCGGTGTAGGGCCCGGCCGCGCCCCGGGCATGCAACAGCACCGACAGCACCCCACAGCCCGCGCCCAGGTCGGCCACGGCGCCTTTCACCACGGGTGCGAAGTGGGCCAACAGCACGCTGTCGATGGAGAAGCGGTAGCCCTGGCGGGGCTGGAGGAAGGTGTACCGTCCCAGGCGGTCGCGGGTGACCGGCTCCACCGCGCCGCCCTCCCCCTCAGGAGGCCAACAGAGGCAGGTCCATGGCCGGGTCCACCAGGTTGATGGTCAGTCCGGTGAGCACCTTGGGGTAGAAGTAGGTGGACTTGCGCGGCATGATCAGCCCGGCCTCGGCCACGCTTTTGACCTGCTCCACCCGGGTGGGGTTGAGCAGGAATCCCACCCGGGCCCGGCCGGTGCGCACCTCGTCGATCACCTGGTTCATGTCCGAGATGTACTTGATGGTGTGCACCTGGTCGCGCCACTGGTTGTCCAGGCCCAGGATCTTCTCCAGCACGATGTTGGTGAGCACCTCCACATCCAGGTCGCGCAAGGGGCCTTCCAGGCTGGTCCAGTCGCGGTCGCGCACGCTGCCGTTCTTGAGGGTGAGCACGTAGAAGGAGTTGCTCTCGGCCGAGACCAGGCCGAAGCAGCGGCCGCGGCGTCCGGCCTCGGCCAGGCTCTGTTTCAGTTCCGCCCGGGCGTGGTCCAGGTCGCCATTGATGGGTATCTCCTGGTAGTCGAAGTAGGGCCGGGCGTGGGCCAGGAAGTCGCGGGCGTTGAACAGGTCCAGCCGGGGCAACAGGCGGTGGCAGGGGAAGATGGTCAGGCCGGGGTCGCTCATGGAGCAGAGGTAGACCATCACCCACTCGAAGGGGGCGTCGGGACCGGCGTCGGGGTGGAGCCGGCGCATGTGGTTGCGGTAGTTGATGGCGGTTTCGTAGCGGTGGTGGCCGTCGGCGATGAAGATCACCTTGTCGGCCATGAGCCGCTCCACCTCCGCCCGCGCTTGGGGGTCGTCCACCAGGTAGAGCTTCTGCTCCAGGCCCATGGGGTCGGTGAAGTGGTTGAGGGGCACCTTCTGCCGCGCCCCGCTCAGGACCTCCATGACCTGGTTGTCGTCGTCCGGGTAGAGGGCGAAGATGGGCGAGACGTTGGCCCCGGTGGCCATGGTGAGGCGGAAACGGTCCTCCTTGTGCCCGGTGAAGGTGCGTTCGTGGGGCAGCACCACCCCGGCCTCAAAGTCCTCCACCTTGAGCAGGGTGAAGAACCCCCGGCGCACGCGGGTGCGGCCCTCGGCGTCGGTGTAGGTGGTCTCACTCAGATAGAAGGCCGGCCGCGGGTCCTGGCGCAGCACCCCCCGGCTCAGCCAGTCGCGGAAGTGACGCGCGGCCCGGGTATAGACGTTGTCCTCGGCCGTGTCGGTGTCGCGCCGGCGGTTGAGCTCGATACGAATGATGTTGTAGGGATGGGCATCGTAGAGGGCCTTCTGCTCCTCCGGCGAGATGATGTCGTAGGGCGGCGAAACCACCCGGCGCATGTCCTCGATCTTGTCCGGGTTGTAGCGCACCGCCTTGAAGGGCCGCACCAGCGCCATTGAACCTACTCCCCGCCTTGCCAGATCACGGTTGCTTTCCCTTGGGCGCCCGCCCGGTCATACCTACCGCAAACCACCCCTTCTTGCAAGCCGTTCATCCCTCCGCACCACCACCCCCCAAGGCCGAAGCCGCAGAAGCAAAACCGCCTCATCCCCTTGACGGCCCCCAAGCCACCCCCTCACAATTTTCAGTAGGGATTCCCGCAAAACCGCGGCCGTCCCGTTACGTCAACCCCAGAAGCAAGGAGCCCAAGGCCATGNCCCCCCCCCGCCACTGCCCCGGCTTCGAGGCCAACCAGAACCTCAAGTCCTTCGTGTGCAAGTGCCCCAACTGCGGCAAGGAGAAGGAGATCTTCTCCGACGAGTTCGACCGGGAGCACTACTGCTCCGGCTGCGGAGCCAAGATCGACTTCACCCAATGCACCCTGGAGGCCGGCACCTAGCACCAGCCAGCCACCCCCTCAGACCTGCCCCTGTGACTCCACCCCCCAGGGGCGAGGCCCCGGCAGTGCGCCCTGCCCGCCCTGGGACCTGGGGCAAAGGTGTTCCCGCGCACTGCCGCCGTTCCTGGGTAAATAGCTTCCACCCCCTCCCCCACACTGCGTAATCATTTCGCACCCCTCGGTCCCCGGGGGCGAAGGAGTGCCGTTTGGTCCGGCCCAATATCATATTGAAATGGTAGGCTTTTGCCTCCCGCCTCCCCTCCCCGCCCCCTGACCTGGCACGCCCCATGCTTTGTAACCAGGGCAAGAACAACCACACACAGGAGGACATCCCAATGAGGTTTTTGGCAACCATAGCAGGCATAGGGGCGCTGGTGGTGCTGATCGCCGCGGGGGCGTTTGCCTACGGCGGCATGGGCATGGCCGGCGGCTGGGGCGGCCACATGATGGCGCCCGGCTACCACATGGGTGGAGGCTTTGGTCCTGGCTACGGTCCTGCTCCGGGCTACGGTCCGGGGGGCGGCTATGACCCGCGTCTGCAGGGTCAGGGTCCGGGCGCGGGCTTCCCCGGCTACTGCTGGGGCCTCCCCGGCCGCGGCGTGAGCCCGGCTCCGGCTCCTCAGCAGGCGCCTCCGGCCACCAACCCGCAGCAGTAACCCGTCAACCGCGGCTCCAGGGGCCTGCCCCTGGAGCCGCCCTCAGAACCAGGGAGGAGCA
>MTPE01000392.1 GCA_002011835.1 Desulfarculaceae bacterium JdFR-95
CTCCTCTCCACTCCTTCTGGCGGACCTCCCTGCTCCTCGGTTGGTGTCTCCCGGAGCCAGGGCTGCTCAGGAGCGGCTCGGCTGCCTGCGGCCGCCCGCCCGGCGGGGCAGCTCACGCCAGGTCTCGGAGACGATGCGCCAGCGGCCTTTGCGCTTGACCAACACCAGCTCCTTTCGTCCCACGTCGCGGTGCCAATCGGAGCGGTAATACTGAATGAAGCTGACCCGAGCCCGGTTTCCCGAAACCTCCACCTTGAGGTCCTTGACCCGCACCCGGATCACCTTGTAGACGCGGTTGAGGTAGGCCTTGTGGCGGCGCCAGGCGCGGCGGTCGAAGCGTCCGCTGCGGAAGTCGGGGGCGTAGAAGGCCATGTAGCGCCTGAGGTTCTTGCTCTGCCAGGCCTTCAGCCAGGCCCGCACCACCGCCACCACCTGTTTCTCCGGGCTGGGAGGNGCGGCGGCAGTGGGTTTGGGCTTGGCCGGGNTGGTGCCCGCCGCGGCCACCGCCACGGGCGGGGCCCAGGCGGCCAGGCGTTTGGCCGTGGTCAGGTCGGGCACCACCCAGTCGCCGCGCACCAGGGCGCCGGGGGCCAGGGGGTCGCCCTGTAGGTAGAAGCGGCGGATCACCCGCGCCCGGCGCCGGCCGGGCCCGGTCATCACCTGGTCGGCCACCAGGACCCACTGGTCGCCCAGGCCCAGCAGGATGTAGCCGTCGGTGCGCACCCGGAAGCGGCGGTGGGGGCCGCCGGCGAACCCGGCCAGGCGGGCGGTGATGCCGTCCAGGAGCTTCTGGTAGCGGCGGCCCACCCCGGCCACGGCCAGGCTGGGCGACAGCCGTGCCGGCGCCCAGGCCAGCGGACGCTTCTCCAAGCCCTGCAGGAGATCACAGGCCCGGTTGCGGGCCCGGATGTCGGCCAGGCGCAGCCGCTCCACCACCACCACGGGGGTGACGTGCTCCCGGATGAGCTTGGCCAGCACGGCCAGGTCCTGGTTGCGCATGGCCACGCAGCCGTTGGTGGAGCGGGGCTTGAGCCTGCCCTTGGTGCCGTGGATGTAGATGCCGTTGCCCTTGAGCCCCTTCACCTGGTCCACGGGGTTGGGATAGTTCAGGTGTATGGCCCGGTCGCCGAAAATGGTGATCTTGCGGTCGGTGTGACGGTGGGTGGTGAAGTAGATGCCCACGGGGGTGCGTTCGTCGCCCTCGCGGGTCTTGGGGCCGAAGTTGGTCCCCGTGGCGCAGGGGTACTCGTATTCCAGCATCAGCCCGCCCAGGTAGCGGAAGACCATGATGCGCTGGCGCGACTTGTCCACCACCACCAGGCGGGTCTCGGGCACCCGCCCCTGGTAACAGTAGTTGAGGACCGGGGTCTGTTCCTCGGGGGGGATGGGGTAGGATGGTTTGCTGGGCGACTGGCTGGCCCAGGCCCCGGACAGCCCCCACAGGGGCCACAGCCAGACCAGCATCAACCAGGCCACCACCGGCCAACAGGCTCCACGGGGGGGACGTGGAGATGTTCGGCGCCTGGTTGAGAAAGTCGGGGCCCTCATACCAGCACTCTCCCAGAGCTCCATATCAGAAACCCGGCCCGAGCACAATGCCTTTGGGCACCCGTGCCTTGGCCGTCCAGGGGCGGCCTGGCGGCCTCGGGCAGCCCTTTCCTCCGGCTGCGGACAGTCTTCACCCCCGCTGCCCACAAGCCGTAGGGCCTTCCGGCTACATAGTGCACTATATTTTGTGGTGATGCAAGAGGGTTCTGCTTCCCCCGCCGCACAGAGGGGACTCCGGCCAGGCTCGGGTATATTAAAGGAATAGGGACCCCCGTGACCGAGGCGTCCCCACAGAAGCCATACCCCCAAGTCTTCAGGCCGGCTTGACCACCTTGCCCGAACGCAGGCAGCGGGTGCACACCCGCACCCGACGTACGCGGCCGTTGTTGTCCACGTGGCGCACGCGCTGCAGGTTGGGGTTGAAGCGGCGCTTGGTCTTGCGGTGGGCGTGGGACACGTTGTAGCCCCGCATGGGTTTCTTGCCGCAGAACTCGCACACCTGGCTCATGGCTGCTATCCTCCCGCGCATCAGATGGGGCACAGGCCCGAAATATACTGGCCGCGGGCGGATCTGGCAAGTGTTTTTGCTGTTTGGGGGCGCCCCCCTTGACGCCCTGGGCGGGCTCTGGCATAGTAACTCGCCGGAAGAGGAGGTAAGGGGGTCGCGGCCCCCGAAGGCGAGACAACCCACGAGAACGAGGAGGAGGTTTGAGCCGAGACGACCTTATTCACCTCGAAGGCGAGGTCACCCGTACCTTGGGCGGTGGCCAGATGGAAGTGGTGACCGACCAGGGCCACACCCTGCGCGCGGTACTCTCCGGGCGCATGAAACGCTACAAGATCAAGGTCTTGGTGGGCGACCGCGTACGCGTGAGCGTCTCGCCCTACGACCTGACCCACGGCCTCATCACCTATCGCCTCAAGTAGTCTTCGGGCCACCCCAACCGGTCACGACCAAGCGGTGTCGGCCGGCGCGGGCCGTCCGGCGGTGAGGGGTTCTATGACCTNTTGCCGGGCGCGCTGTCGGGTGTGGGAGCCGGGGCCCATCTCCAGGATCGGGGCCAGCCCCTCCAGGGCCTGGCGGGCNCGACTCCAGCCCAGCCGGCGTACCTCCTCGATCCGGCTCCAGTNTCCCTCCCGGGCGAAGTCGGCCACCGCGGCGTCCACCTCTGGGAAGAGCCGCCGNGAGAANCCCGCCAGCCAGGCGGGATAGAACCCCAAGGGCCCCACGGCCCGGGCCTGGATCATGCGCTCCAGGCGCCCGCCGGGGCCGGTGTCGGCCAGCAGGTCCTTGACCGCACGCACGAAGTGCTCCAGCTCGCTGCCCGGGTGCTCGGCCAGGGCCCGGGCCAGCAGTCCGGCCGCCTCCTGGCCGGCGGTGGCCTCGCCCTGCTCGTGCCAGAGCACCACCTCCAGCTCGCCGGCCAGCACCGGCTCCAGGGCCTCCCAGGAAGGCCGGGCCAGCAGCTCCTCGCGGCGGAGGCCGTAGCCGGCCAGGCCCAGCTCCACGAAACGCCGCACCGAGGCCCGCGGGTCGGCCAGCTTGTCCCACACCAGGTAGGCCATGGGCTGGCGCCGCAGAAACACGCGCCGGCCCTGTTTGAGTCCGGGCAGGAACATGAGGTCGCCGGCCAGCTCCCGGCCCAACTCGTAGACGGTCAGCCCTTCCACCCGGCGCCGGGCGGCCAACTCGCCCAGGAAGAACACCGGCACCTTCTGGTCCACCCAGCCTGCGCCGTACACCAGTCCCGCCGGCTCCAGCAGGCGGTTGAGGCCCTCGCTGTCAAAGGGATCGAAGCCGCGCCCCCCCAGGCGCAGGGTCTGGGGCTGGTCCTGGGCCAGCTCCTCCCACAGGGCCTCGCGCTCCTCCACCCAGCCCAGCACCACCGCGGGCTCCTCTTCCTCCCAGGGAGGCAGGCCCT
>MTPE01000174.1 GCA_002011835.1 Desulfarculaceae bacterium JdFR-95
CCGGCTGCAGGCCCTGGGTCAGCTCCGCGGCCAGCCGGTCCAGGCCCTGCTCCAGGTTCCGGGCGTGGACCGGCGCAGCCGCGGTCAACACGAGGAGGCAAAGGCAGGCCAAGAAAAGACACGGACCACGACTCGGAGCGGCCACAGTGCACCTCCCTCGGGCAGGGGCCGCCGGCTCCAGGGAGGACCCCTGAAGCCGGCGGGCGGATTTGAGAACCAGCCGGGAACGACTCTAGAAGCGGGTGGTGTTGCGGAACACCAGCTTGTTGCCAGAGAATTCGATGCGGGGATGACGATATCCAAAGCCGGCCAGGATGCGCTTGAGCCCGGTTCGCAGGCTGTCCACCGAGCGGCGGTAGAAGACTTGCACCACGGTGAGGCGCGACTTCTGGCTCTGCACCCGCATCTGGGTCACTCCTGGCAGCCTACGCAGCTCCTTGAGGATGGCGTCCACGTGCTGGTCCTGGAAACGCTCGAAGCGCACGATGTAGCGCTGGGGCTCGGTGGGCTGGAAGCCGCGGTGGTGTGCCACCAGGGTATTCACGATGTCGGTGATCTCGGCCTCGGCGGCCTCACGCGCCGCGTCGCTCACCGCCTCCTGCCAGTGGGCGTAACGGGGGTTGGTGGTCTCGAGGTTCTTGCGCGCCTTCTCGTACTTGGCGGTGAGCACCTGCCCGGTGTTGACGTCGATCAGCTCCATGCGCATGTGGACCTCCACCTGGTTGAAGGCGTGGTCCGGGTCGGCTTTCTGGCGCGTAGCGTCCATTGCCACCACCACCATCCAGTCGGCGTGGGCTGCCTTGGCCATCTGGTAGAGGGCCGGCTTGCGCCAACCACCCTGCTTGAGGGTGCGGGCCACACCGGCGAAGCCCTCGATAGCGCCCTCGTCTAGCACGATGAACTGGGCCTGGGCCAGCTTCTCCTTGACCATCTGCACGGTCAACTCGAAGGGCTTGGTGGCCCACGGGAAATCCTCGAGGAACTGCTTGATACCCAACACGATGACGTTCTTGTTGCCCATCTGCTTCTGGCGAATGAGCAGGGCCTGTTCCTGGCGGCGGATACGCTCTTTGAGACTGGCGGTGTTCACGTCCGCCTCCACCGTGACGATGTAGTGGCGGCCGTCGGCCGAGGGCCGAGAGGACAGCACGTTGTAGCGGGTGATGTAGCCCCGGGCGCTGCTCAGGACCTCGTCCTTCACCACCTGGGCGTTCTCAATGTTGGTGCTGGCCTGGATCAGGGTACCGCAGACCTGTTCCACCGCCTTCCGCAGGGCGTCGTCGAGGGCCTCCCGTTCGGCGGTGGCGGTGTCGCCTCCTTCGATGGGGGCCTTGCCGATCACCTGCACCCACTCGGCACTGGCCGCCTGGACCCAGCCCAGGCTCAGGGCCAGGGCCAGGGCCAGATACAGACTGGTCAGCTTTACGATTCTACGGGTCATGTTTTTCCCTCTCTTTCTCCCGTGCTACCACCGAATCCTTTATCCTCTCCAAGGCGTCGCTGGCCTCGGGGTCACCCGGCTGCTGGGTCAAGATGAGACGGAACTGGTGCTCCGCCTCCCTGGTGCGCCCCAGCTCGTACAGCAACCAGGCCAGGCTGCGCCGCACCCCTATGCGGTCGGGTCGGCGCCGCAACAGCTCTTGCCACAGGCGCAAAGCATCTTCCCGGTCTCCCCGGCGATAGGCGGCCAGGCCGGCCTGGTAGAGGTCCGCCGCGGAGGGGGACAAGGCCGCAGGTCTGGTGGATACGGGAGGTACCTGGGTGGGTGAAGGCCACCCCCACCCCCCCCCCCCCNCCACAGAGTGGCCGCCAGTCCCGCCACGGCCAGCCCGGCCAGACCCCACGCCAAGCGGCGCAGGTTCACCTCGCGGCCTCGGGCCGGGGCCAGCTTCACGCCAGCCACCTGGGGCGAGCAGGCCAGGGCGGGCAGGTGCCGTGGCTCTACCCGGACCACCCACCGGCCGCTACCCTTCCCCCTACGCTTCACCTCCGCCCCCAGGGCGGCCAGCTCCCGGCGCAGGGCCTCGTGGTCCGCCCCCGGCCTCAAGTACAGGCCCACCGTCAGGGGGGGAGAAGGGTCCAGGTAGCCCCGCTCGCGGCGCTTGACCTCCTCCCAGAGCCGGGCTGTGACGGTGCCCGCCATACCCGCGGCCTCCCCTCTCAGTCCAATACGATCACCACGCCGCAACGCCGCAGGAAGTCACCCTTCAGGTCGGCGGCGAAGATGCGCAGGGCCTCCTGGTGTGGCACCACCAGGCGGGCCCGGTTCAGGCCCTCGGCCCGAACGGCCTTGACGATCAGGGGATGGCTGCCCACCCGCTTCTGCAGCAAGGCCTTTTCCACGCTGGTGGCATAGCCCACCACGCCCCGTTCGATGGCGAACTTGCGGTCGATCACCTCGGGGCCGAAGATCACCTTACCCTGGTTTTCGTCCACCACCTGGGGGAACATGGCCGGGCGCGCCCCCAGTCCGGTGGCCACCACGATCAGGCCGGTATAACGCTCGGTGCGGGGGCGGTAGGGCCGATATTCCTCCTCAGAAGGAGCAAACACCTTCCCCTCACCGCCGGGAGAGCCCACCCCCTCTTTACCGGGCCGCAGATAGACCCGGGCGCTCTGCCGCTCCAAGCCGCGCAGGTCCAGGCGCAGGCACACCTCTCCCACCACCGAGCCGTCTGACAGGCGACGGGTGCGTTCCCACACTACCTGCGCCCCCCGCACCAGGCCCTGTACCCGACCCCGCAGCCGGGGACGGTGCTGCACCAGCCAGCCCACCGAGCGCGAGGCGTCCAGCCGCACCCCCTGGAGCAGCTCCAGCAGCTTGGCATAGCCCAGGTAGCGCGCCGCCTTCAGGGCCATGATCTCGGCCCGGGCCAGACCGCCCCGGCCCTCCACCACCGCACTGCCCCGGGCAGTGACCTCGATCCGACCCGCCGCCCAATCCACACCGCCGGACCAGTCCCGACCCGCAGTGCTCTCCTCCAGGACCGGGGATCCGCTCTCCGGCTCCATCACGTCCGCGCCCACCGCGGTGGCACAACCACACAGCAACAGACAACACNCCAGCCACACCGGTATCAACCTGTGACTCATACCCGGCCTCCCTTCTCCCGCAGTAACCTTGCCACCGCGTCCTCTCCCGATACAACGCAGGCTACCCGCCGCGCCCCGTAGTACAGGCGGCGGTACTTGGGGTCCGTCAAGCTGGAGACCTGTACCCCGCCCTCCTTGGCCGCATGCAGGAAGTAGCCGTTGCTCAGGTAGATCCCCACGTGCACCACACCGCGCCCAGGCTGGGCGAAGAACACCAGGTCCCCCAAGCGCAACTCCCGCCGGCTCACCGGCCGGCCCACCCGTACCTGGTGGTAGCTTCCCCGAGGCAGACGGTAACCGAAGGCGGCATACACCCGCCGCACCAGCCCCGAGCAGTCGATACCGTTGCGGCCGTCGCCCCCGTAGC
>MTPE01000363.1 GCA_002011835.1 Desulfarculaceae bacterium JdFR-95
CCCGCCGGGAGCTGGAGACCTTCGCCGCCCACCTCTACGAGTGCTCCACCTGCGGCCAGTGCCAGATTGTCTGCCCCGCCAACCTGGACACGGTCAACCTGTGGGAGGAGATCCGCCGGGTGGTGGTCATGGCCGGCTACGGCCCCCTGGAGTCGCAGAAGGCCCTGGTCAAGAGCGTCAAGTCCTACGACAACCCCTGGCAACAGCCCCGCACTGCCCGGGCCAAGTGGGCCCGCCGCGCCCGCAAGGAGAAACTCATCGCCGACATACCCAAGGACATCAAGAAGAAGGGCGGCAAGATCCTGTTGTTCCTGGGCTGCACCGCCTCCTACGACAGCAACGTGCGCCAGGTGGCCATAAGCACGGTCAACATCCTGGACGCCCTGGGGGTGGACTACGGCATCCTGGGCAAGGACGAGGCCTGCTGCGGTTCGGTGATGCTGCGCATGGGCGACCCGGAGTACCTGCGCATCTTCCGCCACAACATCGAGCTGTTCAACTCCCTGGGCATCGAGGCCCTGGTCACCTCCTGCGCGGGCTGCTTCAAGACCATCCGCGAGGACTACCCCAAGGTGGGCCGGCTCAACTTCGAGGTGCTGCACACGGTGCAGTTCCTGGCCCGGCTGCTGGAGCAGGGGCAGCTGAAGTTCACCCAGGCGGTGGAGAAGGTGGTCACCTACCACGACCCCTGCCACCTGGGGCGGGCCTCGGGGGTGTTCGACGAGCCGCGCCTCATCATGGAGGCCATACCCGGCCTGGAGCTGATCGAGATGCCCCGCTCGCGCCACTACTCCCGCTGCTGCGGCGCGGGCGGCGGGCTCAAAGCCGGCTACCCCGACATCCAGAACCAGATGGCCCAGGCCCGGGTGCGCGAGGCCGAGGCCACCGGGGCGGCCGAGCTGGTCTCCTGTTGCCCCTTCTGCTACCAGGGCCTGCAGGTGGGCATCACCGCCACCGGCAGCCCCCTGGTGGCGCGCGACCTCTCCTCCCTGGTGGAGGCCGCCCTGGGCGTGGCNCCCCAGCCGGAGGAGAAGAGCAAGAAGAAGAAANCCGGCGCGGCCAAGGCCGCCGCCGAGCCGGAGAAGCAAGAGCAGAGCGGCGATCGGGCCGTGTGAAGGACTACCGCAAATACGTCTACTGGCTGGCGCCGGAGGAGTTCCCCCGCCTGGAGGAGCGCCTGCGCGCCCAGGGAACACCCCCCCGGCGGGCGGACAAGGCGGTGTGCGTGCCCCTGGCCCCGAACCTGGAGGTGGGCTACGTGCCCGCGGGAAGCTGGAGCCGCTACGGCTTGTGTCGGCGCCAGCTCTCCTGGCAGGCGGTCTCGCCCTACGCGGGCCAGGTGCTGGTGGTCAGCCGCCGGCCCATCGTCGGCCTCAGCCCCACCACCATCGTGGGCCCGCCCCGCAAGCTCAAGCCCCCCCGCCGGCCCGACCGCGCCGCCATGCTGGAGCTGATCGCCCGGCCCAGCTACCAGGCCGCCCGCCCCCAGCAGTGGGAGGACATCGCCGCCGAGGACCCTGCCCAGCAGGAGCGCTGGCTGCGGGTGATGGGCATCCGGGGGGTGAGTTTCGCCGAGCTGTTCATCGGCCACCGCGCCACCCACGCCAACTTCATCGAGCCCGCCTACTACATCGAGGAGGACGGGCTCAAGGTGCCCTACTCCCTGGGCCGCACGGTGGAGGTGTGCTCGGCCTGCCTGGAGTTCTACGGCATCATCGGCGGGCACCTTCCCCGCAAGCTGGTGGTGCCCTGCCCCGGGGCGGTGCTCTTCGCCGGCCTGGCCGTCAACCGCTACTATGAAGTGACCAGCCCCGGCGCTGACGCCGGCGGTCCCACCCCAACCCCAGTCCAGGAGGACCGAACGCCATGACCGCGACCCGCCGCATCCTCACCACCCTGGCCGCGCTGATGGCCCTGGCCCTGTGCCTGCCCGCGCCCGCCCTCACCGCGGACGCCCCCATCCGCATCGGCTACCTGCAGGCCGACATCCACCAACTGGCCTGCTGGGTGGCCCTGGAGAAGTGCCTCTACAAAGAACAGGGGCTGGCGGTGAAGGTGGCCGGGGTGTTCAAGGCCGGACCCGAGGAGATGAGCGCCTTCGCCGCCGGCGAGCTGGACATGGGCTACGTGGGCGAGGCCCCGGCCACCACCGCCGTGGCCAACCGCGCCGCCCGGGTGCAGGTCCTGGCCCAGGTCAACACCGAGGGCTCGGCCATCGTGGTGCGCCGCGACGCCGAGCTGATGTGGGTCTCACAGTTGGCGGGCAAGACCGTGGCCGTACCGGGACACTCCACCGTGCAGGACTTCCTGGTGCGCAAGGCCCTGGACAAGTTCAAGGTGCCGCGCAACCAGGTGCGCATCATCGTGGTCAAGCCCCCGGAGATGATCGGCGCCCTGCGGGGACGCCAGATCGACGCCTTCATCGCCTGGGAGCCCTACCCGGCCAAAGCCCAGACCATGGGCGTGGGCAAGGTGCTGGTCACCTCGGCCCAGATCTGGCCCGGCCACCCCTGCTGCGTGCTGGTGGCCGACCGCCGCTTCCTGGCCCGGCACCGCGACCAGGCGCGCAAGATGGTGGCCGCCCATGTCAAGGCCACCGACTTCATCAACCGGCACCCAAAGGAGGCCCTGGCCATCGCGGTCAAATACACCGGCATGGACGCCAAGACCGTGGAGCTGGCCATGCAGAACGTGAACTACACCTACCGCCTGAGCGTGGACGGCGAGCGCGAGTACGTGCGCCTGCTGGCCAAAGAGGGCTACATCAAGGTGAAGGACGTGGACCGCTTCGTGGACAGGTTCCTGAACCCCAAGCTCCTGGAGGAAGTGCTGGGCAAATGAGGCCTGCCCGCTACCTGGTGCCCCTGGCCCTGGTGGCCCTGTGGCAAGGGCTGTCCTGGGCCGGGCTGATCCCCCCCTGGCGCCTGCCCTCGCCCATTGCGGTGGTGGCCGGCTTCGGGGAGCTGACCACCCGCGGCATGCCCCCGGGCTACACCCTGGGCGGCCACCTGGCCATGAGCCTGTACCGTGTGGCCTGGGGCTTCGGCCTGGCCGCGGCGGTGGGGGTGCCCTTGGGGCTGGTCATGGGCTGGTCGCGCCGCCTGCGTATCCTGGTGGAGCCGGTGGTGGAGATGCTGCGGCCNGTGCCGCCNTTGGCCTGGATCCCCATCTCCATCCTCTGGTTCGGCATCGGCCTGCCCTCGGCCGCCTTNATNATCTTCCTGGGAGCGGTGTTCCCCATCCTGCTCAATACGGTGGCCGGGGTGCAGGGAGTCAGCCCCACCCTGGTGGAGGCGGTGCGTACCCTGGGGGCGGGCCAGGGCCAGGTGGTGACCAAGGTGCTTTTGCCCGGGGCCCTGCCCCACATCTTCACCGGCCTGCGCATCGGCCTGGGCATCGGCTGGATGAGCCTGGTGGCGGCCGAGTTCACCGGGGTGCGGAGCGG